>CAZTOF010000225.1:0-2911 GCA_964615515.1 uncultured Gemmatimonadaceae bacterium | reverse complement strand
CCCCTGTTCGTGTTCGACGACCGCTTCCAGGTGGGTGACAACGGGCTCTATCGATACACCACGTTCACGCTCGATGGCGAGGTGGTCGGAACGGATGGCTTTCCATCCGGAGTCGGCCCGGTGGAGCCCGGGATGGATCTGGCCACGCTGCAGCGGGTCTTCACGCAGTTCCAGGTCTTTGCGATGTTCGACGACGGGAGCGTCGGGGCGCTCGGCATGCCTCTGTGGACCATGGCCGGCGAGATGCCGAAGGAGGATTCGCCGGCCGTCGCCGTGCTTCGTGCCTCGCAGGACGGCGGCGACTGGGGACTCGACACGCTGGGCCTGCTGAGCTTTCGGGATGTATTTGTGCTGCTCCCCCATCCGGAATACGGTGAAATGAGGATTTTGCAGCCGTGGATCCCGCCCGACCACTTCCAAATGGACCCCTGGAACGGCAGCGTGGTGATCAGCCGTTCACTGAGAACGCAACCGGGTGTGCTGGAACTCATTGAGATCTCGACCGCGGGCGATACCCTGTGGGCTCGCCAGGTCCAGCTCCCGCCCATCGCCGTCACGGAGGACGACATCGAGACTGCGGTGCGCGGGCAGGCACCGTTCCTGGGCGCGGATCCGGAGGACACCACGCCGCCGCCGCTGCTGAGACGCGCGATTCGCAACACGTTGATCATTCCGGATCACTGGCCGGCGACGAGCGAGATCCGGCTCATGTCGAACGGCGAGATCTGGTTCCGGCCGGCCGGGCACGACAATCCGGGCATGTGGCATGCGGTGCGCAAGGGGGACGACGAAGGCCCGATCCGGGGCGTCGTCCTACCCGAGCGGTTCAGGCCCCTGGACGTGAACGCCACCCACGTCTGGGGGGTGCGGCGCGACGAACTGGAGGTACAGTACGTTGCGGGGTTGCGGCTGGCGCCGCGCGGCGGGTAGGCCGGTCCAGCGAGCGAGGGGGAGGCTTCGTAATCCCGCGCAACCCGGGCCGCATCTGACAATGACGCTTCCCAGCTTCTTCCTGACAAGGAACGATCCATGATCCGGTTTTCCTCCTCCCCCTCCCCCCGCCTCTTCGCCGCGCTCGTGGTTCTCGTCGGCGGCGCATGCGAGAACCCGGCGGCGCCGGTCGCGTGCGGCGCGCTCCCCGAGGTGGCGGTCAACGTCGGCGAGAGGTTGAGCGTCGCCGTCTGCTTCACCGACGAAAACGGCGACGTGTTGAGCTACACGGCAAGGTCGTCCAGTCCCGCAGTGGCGGAGGTCTCGATCTCCGACACCTCGATCACGGTCACGGGTGTCGCGCGGGGCAACGCCACCGTCACGGTCACGGCCACGGACCCCGGGGGGATTCAAGGCGTACAGGACTTCGCCGTGGCCGTCCTCCCGGTCCCCATGCGGCTGACGAACCACCCCCGCCTGGATCAAGATCCCGATTGGTCCCCGGACGGGACCAGGATCGCTTTCGCCTCCAACCGCTATCACGACTGGCGTGTCTACGTGATGGACGCGGACGGAAGCGACATGGAAACGTTGATCTGGGGCATTGGGATCAACGACGACCCCGATTGGTCCCCGGACGGAAGCAGGATCGCTTTCAGCTCCACGCGCCACGGCGGCGCCAACCGGGACATCTACCTGATGGATGTGGACGGAGGCGATGTGCAGCGGCTGACGAACCACAGTGCCGAGGACAGATATCCCGTGTGGTCCCCGGACGGGACCAGGATCGCTTTCAACTCCCGCCGCGACGACAACTTCGAGATCTACGTGATGGACGCGGACGGAAGCGATGTGCGGCGCCTGCCGACGCACAGCGAAACCGCCTACATGCCCCGGTGGTCCCCCGATGGGACCATGATCGCCTTTGCCGCGTACCGCGACGGCCCCCTCGACATCTACGTGATGGATGTGGACGGAAGCAACCTGCAGCGCCTGACCAAGCACAGTTCCCGGGACGATTCTCCCGTGTGGTCCCCGGACGGAACCAGGATGGCTTTCAGGTCCGACCGCGACGGCGACTGGAACATCTACGTGATCGAGATCAAGTAGATCAAGTCAAAGGGCGAAACCGGCCGGGCCGGCCGTCGCCGTGCGCCGGGCGTCACAGGATGGCGGGAGGGACCGATCCGGGGCGGTTTCCCCACGCGGAGTCGGCCCCCATAGTTGTTCGATGAACCACGACTACGATGCGATCATCATCGGCGCGGGCGTCATCGGCGTCTGCACCGGCTTCGAACTCGCCAGGCGGGGCTACCGGACCCTCAACGTCGACTTGCAGGCGGCGGCCGGCTCCGGCTCGACCCGCAGCACCTGCGCGATCATCCGGTTCCACTACTCGACGCCGGAAGGGTGCGCCATGGCCCGGGAGAGCTACTTCCACTGGCTCGACTGGGGGCGCTACCTGGGCGTGCCCGACGAGATGGGTCTGGCGAAGTACGTCAACACGGGGTGCCTGGTCGTCAAGAACGACGGCAACCGCGACCTGGTGCACGTGACGGCCGCCCTCGACGAACTCCATGTCGCCTACGAGGACCTCACCGCCGGGGAGGTCGAGGCCCGCTTCCCCTGGCTGGACACCCGCGCCTACGGTCCGCCCGTCTCGACAGACGATGAGCGCTTCGGCGAGCCAACCGGGGGTCACATCCGCGGTGCCGTCTACATCCCCGAGTCAGGCTACGTCAACGACCCCACCCTGGCCTGCCACAACGTGCAGCGGGCGTGCGAGGCCCGGGGCGGCGAGTTCCGGTTCGGCGCCGAGGTGGTGGAGATTGTGAGGGAACGGGAGCGCCCGGGTGGAGGGGGCCCGGCGGGTGATCCCCGAGGTCGCGGCAGGGACATGCGGCCGGGTGGTGGCGGCGCGGCGCGTGTTGCCGGGGTGCGGCTGGCCGACGGGTCCACGATCCGCGCCCCGGTGGTGGTC
>CAZTOF010000224.1:0-3008 GCA_964615515.1 uncultured Gemmatimonadaceae bacterium | reverse complement strand
GTGTACCCCATGGCGGCTTTGCATTCGTCGTTGGTGTGCCACTTGCCGGTGGCTGCCGCCTTTGCGCGCCAGTCGTTGAGAATCCAATCTTCTAGGGGTGAGAAGGCGAACCAGCGACCGATTTTCCCGTTGTTGGTCTTGTTGGCTGGAACCACGTCTTTCCTTTCGCTCCACGACCGTCCGCTCTGCCCGAAGCCCTGGGCCGGTGCAGCGAGCAGCGCCAACAGGGGAACCAAAACAAGGGTCCGCTTGACAAACTGTTTCATCGCGGCACTTCCCTTCGTTCTGGTCCGTACTTTTCGAGAAGCGTTCGCTGGGGGTAGTTGACCGCCCGTATCAGCCGCCAGTTTCCTTCGGCAGCGGCTCCCAACACGTACACGGGGCGCTCGTTGTCCCAGACTTGGGTGGCTCGCCGGGTGGGCAACGGTTCGAGTTGAAAGCGCGCGTCCAGCGTGTCGGCGAATCCGCGCTTCGCCTCTTCGCTGTCGAATTGCACGAAGATGGCTTGTTCGCCGGGGAGGCTGGGCGTTCCGCCAACCGGCACGATCTCGTAGACGGTCGCGGCGTCGAAGGTCTCCGGTTCGGCCTCGGCCATGCTGGTGGGGCCGTCTTCGGCGCATCCGGCCAGGGTCAGGGTGAACAGGACGGCCAGCGCGGCCAGGGTCAGGGTCTCGGTCCAAGCCTTCATGGTATCCCTCCTCTGTGGGGTCGGATAGATCGCCGTTGGCACTGGGGGGCTGGAAGAATGCGAGGAATATGAGTCTGTGATCCTATACAGTGCCGATCCTCTCCGCAAGTCCAGTCCAGCATTCGATTCTCGGGGATCACTGACAATGACGGGATTGTCCCGGTAATGGCTGCGGGGACGGTTTTCGGACTTTGCTGGCAGCTTCCGGCTATCCCGTGTTATCTTCTATGCCTTCCAATCAGGAGATGGAAAGACAGCATTCAACCTTCGAGAAGGGGAAGGAGAATCAAAGATGGAGAGAGGCTCCAGAGGAGAAGTCGGGCGGCGAACGGCCCGGTGTCTCTTGGCGGTGGCCCTGTTCGCAGCGGCGGGTTGCGCGGATGTCGGTCCGGTGGGAGTGGCTCTGGAAGAGTCGTATTCCATCCTCGATGCAGATATCGGTCGCCGGATCCCCGCCTTCGCGGGCGCGCCATTGCCGCCGGGGGCAGTGGCCAGTACCGCCCGCGTCGTGCGGCGGCACGCCTTGCGGCTGATCGGCGCTCGGGTTCGGAACGGCGAGATCGTTCAGCGCGGTGAGGTGCTGGGCTCCTTGGGCCGTCCAGGCCGCCCGATCCCAGTGTCCGCCAGCGCCGTCCCACCGTCGTCGCCGGGCCTACCCGCCGTCACGGCCCGGGATGGCGACGACGAAGGTTGCTGGTATCTCGTGTACTATTGGACGGACACCGGCGAGATCTACCACGTCATGCTCCTGTCCTGCAGAAGCGGAGGCGGGAGCGAGGACGAGCCGGAGTGCACGGAAGACCAGAAGGCGATCGCGGCGGAGTACGACGCCGACGGGGAGTGGCCGTGCGACAAGTTCGACGACACGCCCGTGTACGGGACCGGGACGCACGGCCACGAGACGGGCTATCTCGATCCCGCGTACACGTCCGGCAGGTCGGCCGTGTGGTCGTATATGGCCGCCAATCATGGCGTCACGGGGTGGATCAACTCCGACTGGCGCTGCCCGGACGGCAACGAGGCGGTGAGCGGCACGGGCGGAAGCTCCCATGTGACCGGTCGTGCGGGCGACTTCGACGCCGCTGGCTTCAACGAGGCCATGCATGCGGATTTCGAGGACGCGGCGCAACGCGCCCAAGCGGCTTGGTGGTCGGGCTACGGCACGGGCCACCAACAATACACGGGCTACATCCACATCCACTGGTAAAGGGGGGAAAGCGAATGCGGTACGGAAGGAAAACGGACCTGGTTCTGGTCGGTGTTGTCGCACTGGCGCTCCTTGCGGCTCCGCTGGCGGCGCAAGAGGTGGCATCCATGACGGAGCGGGAGGCGGCTGTGGCGCTCGCGGATGGACGGCTCACGCCGGAGCGGGATCGCGCGTTCGCGCTCGTGCGCGACTTGGGACCACGCGCCGGGGCGGAGCTGCGGGGTGCGCTGATCGACGCGGCGTGGGCGGAGCTGCGGGGCGAAACGGACCGTCCCGAGGGCTCCGAAGCGGCCTTCGATTACATGGACGCCGTGTCACGGCTGCGGGACCCGCGCGCGATCCCGTTTCTGGTCGAGGTGTTGGTTTACGGGACCGGGGCAGCGAACGCGCTGGCCGATCTCGCCTCGGAGTCCTTCCCCGCCGTGCTGGAGGCCGTTTTGAACCCCGGCGAAGACCCGTTGCGCGTCAGCACGGGTCTGAGCATGGGTCTGACGGCATTGCGATTCATGGTCGAGGACGGCGCGCTCGCCGGCGGGCAGGTGGAGCGGGTGCGCGAGGTGGCCCGGGAGCGGCTTTCCGGAACGCAACAATACCTCCCCGTGAAGGCGGCCGTCCGGCTGGCGCTCGCGCTAGGGGACCCCGAGTTGCGGGGGATCGTCGAGCGGATCACGAACGACCGGGCCGCCGCCGAGGCGCTCGTTTCGCCCTATCTGCCCAGCGGGAACCTGAGCGAGGACCCAGCCCATAGGGTTGACATGGTGCAGGAGGAAGCGCGCCTGTTCCTGTCCGGGGACGGGGCCGACATCGGCCCGGTGCGCCGTCCGGGGTCCGGCTGAGCGCAAGGATTGGCTGTCTGGAAGCTGTCTGCAGAGATACGCTGATCGGGTGTGTGGAAGTGCGCCAACATGTTTCGCGGGCTCTCCGCCGTCTGTTCCATTGCGTCGGTCGACCAAGCCGGGCGAGGGTCATCGCTCGAACCCTCCCCCGCCGCGCTCGGGGCCTCGGGGCCGGTGCGGTCGCGGCACAACAATGCGGGTGATCGTCCGGTCGCGCCCCCGCTCCCGTGCCTGTTCGCGCTCCCGCTCCCTCATGGTCTGGCGCACCGACCATGCG
>CAZTOF010000223.1:0-4482 GCA_964615515.1 uncultured Gemmatimonadaceae bacterium | reverse complement strand
CAAGGACGCGGCGTGGGCTTTGCTGCTCCCGGTGATCATCCTCGGTGGAATCTTCTCGGGGTGGGTGACAGCCACCGAGGGGGCCGGATTGGCGGTTCTGGCGGCAGCCGTGATCGGCGGGCTGGTCTACCGGGAACTGGATTTCCAGGCCTTGCGGAAGGCGGTGGTCGATGGCGGCATTCAAACTGCGGTAGTGATGCTCCTGGTGTCCACTTCTGCCCTGCTCGGCGAATACCTGACCTCTGCTCAAGTGCCGCAGCGGTTCGCCGAGCAACTGCTGGCATTTACCCACAGCCAGTGGGTGATCCTGCTGTTGCTGAACGTCTTTTTCCTGCTGGTGGGCCTCTTTCTACACTCCGCTGCTGCGATTATCCTGGTCGTGCCGGTGGTGATGCCCCTGGTGCACCAAGCAGGCATTGATCCGGTGCACTTCGGGCTGGTGTTGACACTGAATCTCGGCATCGGACAGCAGACTCCGCCGGTCGCCAGCGTGCTGCTCACGGCCTGCTCGATCGCCAAGGCGCAGGTGTGGGAGGTCAGCAAGGTCAACGTCGCCTTCGTGGGAGTGCTCCTTCTGGTACTGCTGGTCGTCACCTACATTCCGGCCATTCCGATGTCGTTGGTAGATCTGTTTTACCGCTAGGAAAGCGCAGAATTGAGTGACAGTTTGTAAGTGTCCCTTCGCGGAGGCAGTGGACAGCCTAATCCCCGATGTTCGCCGATCCATCGACATCTTCGGGAAATCTCGCACGGTCCTGATCTCCGTAGCTGCCACTGACAAGATCGACGTGCAGGAGGAACTTTCTCAATGATCTTCGAGCCGCGCTTTACGGTTTCCAGCGCGATCATGACCGATCTCACCCGGATCGAGCGTGCGCGCGGGTTTCTCGAGGCGGCGACACTCTCCCAAGGATGGATCCGCCAAATGGGGGAGCGGGCACTCGTCCTCGAGGCTCACCACACGACTCACATCGAAGGGACGAACCTCACGATGGAGCAAAGCGAGCGACTCCTCGCAGGAGAGCCCGTACCTGGGGCGGATCCGGAAGACGTCCGGGAACTCCTGAACTACCGGAACGCGTTCGAGTTTGTCTCAGGCTATCTCAATACCGGTGGACCGCTCACCGAAGGACTAGTCCGAGAGATCCACAGGCATCTTGTCGAGGGTGTCCGCGGAGGCTCTGCCGCGCCCGGAGAATACAGGCGTATACAGAACTACGTTGTGAACTCGGGTACTGGAGAGGTCGTGTACACGCCTCCTCCGGCGTACGATGTACCGATCCTGATGCTCGAACTGATCGATTGGCTGAATCAGGAAAGCAATGTCCATCCGGTACTGGCCAGCGGAATCGCCCAGTACCAGCTCGTCCATATCCACCCCTTCCTTGACGGCAATGGTCGGACCTCGCGCCTGCTCTCGACACTGTGCCTGTACAAGGCCGGGTATGACTTCAAGCGCCTCTTTACTATCAGCGAATACTACGACCGGGACCGGGTCGCATTCTACCGGGCGCTGCAAGGGGTCCGCGAGCGAGACATGGATCTTACCGGGTGGCTCGAGTTCTTCACCACAGGGCTGGCCACGCAGCTAGAAGAAGTTAAGGCACGAGGAGAACAGGCGATCCGCACGGACATCTTGGCAAGCCAGCATGGGCTGTCCGACCGGCAGGCAGCGGCAGTTGGCTACGTCATCGAGCATGGACGCCTCACGATTCAGGACTACGAGAGACTCTGTCCGGGAAGGACCCGTCGGACGCTCCAGCGAGACATAAGGATGCTGCTGGAGAAGGGGCTTTTGTGCGAAGCCAGCGCCACGCCGACGGATCCAACGAGGCACTATCGGCTGGCAGATAGCATCGAGGGATCGAGGGCATAGCTATGACAAGCTGTGACATCGAGCTGTGACATCCAGCTCCGGCGTTCGGCTATGCCCCCTCGCACGAGGATCTACTTGGAGGTGAGAAGCAAGATCGAGTCCGATGATCTTCAGGTGCCGACCACGACGAAGCGTCCCAGTGTCCATCTCCAGAGCGCCGCAAGAGTGCACAGCGGGGCGTACTCCGTGTCCTACCGCGCCATCGGAAGTTTCTATCCCGTGCGATCCTTTCGAGTATCTAGTAACGTCACTACATATGCCCGTGACGACCATAACGAGTCGCGAACTGAAGCAGCACATCGGACACGCCAAGAGGGCAGCGAAGTCGGGGCCTGTCTTCATCACCCACCGGGGCAAACCTGCACATGTTCTGCTCAGTATCGAGGGTTATCGGAGGTTGGCGGGGCAGCGTCGCAGTCTTGTGGAGGCGTTGTCGATGCCAGGTCTGGCCGATATCGACTTCGAGGCGCCGCGTGTCCGCAGCGAATACCCTCTTCCGGATCTTGGCTGATGTAGTTGCTGGATACGAACGTGATCTCCGAGTTGCTCAGACTCGGCGACGGAAAGGCCGACGCCCGCGTGGTTGCATGGGTTTCAGGCAGGGACGCTACAGACTTCTACGTTTCCGCACTGCTCCTCATGGAGTTGGAGATCGGCATCCTGCGCATCGAACGCCGCGATGTCGAGCAAGGGATGCAGCTACGGGCTTGGATAGACCGACATGTCCTGCTCGAGTTCCTAGCGCGAACATTGCCCGTAGATTCCACTGTTGCCCTGAACTGTGCACAATCGCATGTGCCGGATCCACGGGCGGAATGGGATGCGCTGATTGCGGCAACGGCCATCGTGCATGGGATGAAGGTCGTTACAAGAAACCTAGTCGACTTCAGAATCGCCGGTGCTAATGCTATCAATCCCTGGGCCGAGCATCATGCCGATTAACCGTCTGACTTCCTGACACTTGGCCGAACGCGTTAGGCACGACGCATCTATGCGAGGCCTTCAACTTACGAAATCCAGACACGGCTGTCCGGTTAAAAACCCTTTAGATTCAGCAGTTTACGGGGGAGTGTAGGCCGAATTGCCGCTCGATCCGATTTCCAGTTCGGTAAAGCATTGATTCTAAAGGTCTTGTGTGGCCCACTAGCGCCGCGCAATCCGCTCCGAAAGTGTAGGATTTCCGGGCGATTCCGGGCTGGCGAGTGCCGGAACCGGAGCCTCTGGCGACCGTGGCGGCAGGGTCGGCGATGCCAGTTCCGCATCTTCGCGCAGTGACCCCGCAATCGCAGCGACTGCACGCGACCTGATCAGGTCTCGAACAGGCACAACTGGCTCGATTCAGCACGCTCCAGCGTGATGCCCCTCTGCTCGGCAAGCAATTGCACCAGGGGAACCTGTGTGAATGGAGTGACGTCGAGGACGCGCAGGATGGTGTACAAATCGTCGGGCACCTCCAGCCGCTTCTTCAGAATCGCAATTAGGACGTAGACGCTGACCGCGATCCAGATCTGGGTCTTGACCGCGTTCTCGGACGTACCGAGGAAGCGCTGAATCCGCAGGTGTTGCTTGAGCCAGCGAAATAGCAACTCGACGCGCCATCTGTGGCGGTACAGGTCCGCGATGGTGCGGGCGGGCACCTCGAAGTTGTTGGTGAGGAAGTGGAACGTGCGCTGCTGGTCGCTGTCGCGGTAGCCGACGCGTCGCAGCGGCTGGGGGTACTTGGCGACGGTCTGCGGGCCGACTAGGACGATAGTCTGATCGCAGCGCAGGTCCAGTTGCTTGTCGACCGGGCGCGAGTAGCGCCGCCGCCACAGCAGGTTCGACTTGGCCCGCACTACGAAGAAGGCCCCCGCGACCTGCAGGCGCATCAGGCGCCGGAAATCAATGTAGGCCCGGTCCATGACGTAGATGGCGCCGGGTTCGGGCGGCAGTTCATCCAGCACCTTGACGTCGTGCAGTTTGCCGTCGGAAATGCGCATGAAGGTTGGGATGCTGCCCTGCACGTCCATCAGGGCATGGATCTTCACGGCACCCTTGGTGGAGCGGAAGCGCGCCCACGGGAAGGCGTTCAGGCTCAGATCGATGGTCGAGGAGTCGAGCGCGTAGACCGTGTTGTCGAGTTCCAGGCCCAGGTCTTCGTCGTGGTACAGCGGCCGGGCGATGCGGATCAGGGCTTGGGCGAAGTCCTGCCAGATCCTCCAGTCGCGCACTTCATTGGCGTCGGCCAGCGTGGTGCGGGCAATGCCTCCGCGGATGCCCATGTGGTAGAGCTTGCTGCGCTGGGCGCGCAAGCAGATCACCAGATCGCGCAAGCTGCGCCGGCCCGTGATCTGCGCAAAGGCCATGCAGAGGAATTGGTCAAGGCAGGAGAAAGAGCGTACCCGATGGTCACCGCGGTAGCGCTCGACGCAGCGATGCAAAGTGTGGAGGGGCAAGTGGTCCATGACCTGAGCGAAGACGAGCTTTCCGGAATACATCGGCTGTGGGCGCCAGCCAGCAGGGCTGGCACGGCGAAAACGATAGCTCGCTCGGACGGCTGAAGTCGTTCACATCAGAGAATCTATCCTAAATCATTGCAATACAAGACGTTATTCTTCTGGCATCAG
>CAZTOF010000222.1:0-1929 GCA_964615515.1 uncultured Gemmatimonadaceae bacterium | reverse complement strand
GGTGAGGGAAGAAAGAAAGGTGAAGACGAACAACCCGGTCAACGTTCGCATTGCGGCCATCGTACCCGGCCTTGCTGCCCGTGGACAAAGCCCACGCGGCGTTTCCGTGAAACTCCACCGCCCGGGACGGGAGTTTCGGCGCGCGGGGTGGCCGGCGGCGGCCATGAGAGTTCCCATGAAACAAGCACCGCTCCGCGCCGCGAGTATCAGCCTGCGGGGTGGCCGCTCGCGGCCAGGGGAGATTCGACCGTCGACCCATCCGGGCCGGGTCGTTTCGCTCAGTCGTTCACACTGTAATGACAACATTACATTAAGTAATGTAAAGTATACATTTTTCTTCTCCGAAGCTCTGCGCTGCGCTGCTCCTCGGGTGAATAGCTCTGGTACCGCCCTCTTGCCGCGCCTTGCCGGCCCGGCCGTGTTACAGCCGCAAGCCCAACGCGGGCACACAGTTCGCGGAAACAATCCCCGGCATTCGCCCGGATTTCACCCACGGGGGTCACAGGGTAGGGAAGGATCGCGGCAGTCGCAAGAGACCGGTGGCCCCCGCCTCACCGGTGGCCCCTTCCCCTTGTCCGCCGATCCCGGTTCGCACGCATTTGGCCGGCCGTAACCGAATCCCTCCTTCCCGCGTACCTGAGTGGGACGGCAGCATGCGGCTCAACCCTCCGACATGGACGACGCACGATGAAATACCCGCTGGCCGTGACCTCGGCCGCACTCGCTCTTGCAACCCCCCTCGCCGCCCAGACCTCCATCGGCACCAGGGCCGGCATGACGCTCAGCACCTTCTCCGTGTCCGACGAAACGATTGACCGGATTGAGCAATCTTCCCTGGCCGGCACCCAGTTCGGCGTCACGGCGACCTTCATGGGGGAACGAGCCGGGCTCCTTCTTTCCGCGACGTACACCCGGAGGGGTGCGGGTTTTGAGGTTGAGCGCTCGGACTTCGCGTACAATCCGGACTACCTGGAGATCGGCGCGTTGGGAAAGGTCCCGTTCCCGGCGGAATCGAGCCCGTCAGGCCGTTGCCCCACAGGCCCAGCTCCTCGAGGTTCTGAAGATCCCCCAGTTCCGGCGGAATCGGGCCCGTCAGGCCGTTGCTCCAGAGGTGCAGCCCCCTCGAGGTCGCCGTACCGATGGAGGCCTGCACGCTCGCCGCCCCGTTCGCAACGGCGGTCACCAACCCTGCGGCGTCGACCGTCACCACCGATTCGTCCCCCGACGACCACGTGAACTCCGCATCCGACACCGTGTGGCCGTTCGCGTCGAACGCCTCCGCCGTCAACCGGACCGTGTCGTCCAGCGCCACCAGCGTGTCGACCAGCGGCGATACCGCGACCTCGGCCGGCCGCTGTGCCACCGTCACCTCCGCCGCTCCCACCGCCGCTCCGGCCGCGGCCTCCATTGTCGCCGTCCCGTTGCCCGCAGCCGTCACCAGGCCGTTGCCGTCCACCGTGGCCGCCCGGGTGTCGCGGCTCGTCCAGGTGATCATGACGTTCCGCATGGTCTCGCCGTCCTGGTCCTCCACCGTGGCAGTCAGCTGCACCGTCTCGCCGAGCGACTGCAGCGTGGCCGAAGCGGGGGTCACCGTGATGGTCGTTGGCTCCGGCGTCTCGCCGCATCCGGCGGGAATGACCACCAGCGCCAGCGCCCACGCCGTAAGCCCGGGGACCCGTGGGAAAAACCTTGTCGGCCCTGTCCCTCGCCGGTCTTCGTGCTCGCCCGGTCCTGCCCGCGGGCCCCTCGGACAAGAGTGTGTAGTTCGTGCCAAGGGAGGGCTCCTCTTTCCTGCTGTCCGCGTGCCGGTCACGGCCAACGACCGCTTTCCGGTTGATTTACGCTAATACAACGGACCCATGGCAGGGCAGCGTCGGCAGAGGGTCTTCGCGCGCGACAATCGCAACCGCCGCCCACCCCCCCTTGGTG
>CAZTOF010000221.1:0-2303 GCA_964615515.1 uncultured Gemmatimonadaceae bacterium | reverse complement strand
CCTGGCGCTACCGCGGCGGGCGCGTCGCCGGAGGTTGCCGGGCCGGCGGCGGAGTCTTCCCCGACTGCCGGAGCCTCACCCGGCTCCCCGCCGTACCCCGATCCGCCGTCCCCGACGCCGCAGCCCGCCACTAGAGCCGGGATCAGGAGACCCACAACAGATGTTTTCATGGGCCCAATATAACCGAAATGCCGCGGATGCCGGGCCGTGCGACGTGATCCCGGGCCCCGGTCGGTTCCATCGATCCGATCCCGCACTGTGGACCGCCGCGCCCCGAGTCGGCAGCCCGTGGACGAGACCTCCCGGCATGATCCACGGACTGCTAGTTTCATCCTGCCCCGGCGCGTGCCGGGCCCGAGGGGCCATAGCTCAGCTGGGAGAGCGCTGGCTTTGCAAGCCAGAGGTCACCGGTTCGATCCCGGTTGGCTCCACTGGGGGGGCGGCCGAAAGACGCTCCGCCCCACGACCTTGCGGGTTCAGGTCGGCACCGGCTCTTCACCTGGACGGATCCAGGGGGGGCGTTACGCGAGGGGAATTGCCGCCCCGCGGCGCAATCGCCACCCCAGACCGCCGGTGCGATGGCGCGATCGCGCCCACACCCCTATTATGTCGCCAAGGTGAAGCCGGGTATGCAGATTTGCATCCCGGCGCTCACACTGTACACACCACTCGCCGAGAGGAGAGGATTGATGCGACAGAGAACTCTGACCCTGCTTCTTGCCTTCGTTCTCGTGCCGGTGTTCGCGATCGCGTGCGCCGGGGGGGACCGTGAGTCGGCCGACGCCGACGCGGACGCCGATGAAGAAATGACCATGGAGGCCGAGGGGGACGGGATGGAGGAGGGCGGAGATCCGGGTCACGGAGAGGAAGGCCACGTCCATGTGGAGGGCGACGAGGGCCCGGCCCACGGTGAAGAGGGCCACGTCCACATGGAGGGCGATGAGGGCCCCGGTCACGGCGAGGAGGGCCATGTCCACGTCGAAGGCGACGAGATGGGGGACACCGCGGCCATGCCCGACACTTCGGGGACACATTAGCACGCTCCCGCGAAGAATGGCCGCAGCGATGCGCTTGAGGGGCGTTGCCCTTCCCGCCGTACTGGCGCTTACACCCTTCCTTCTCCCGGCTTGCGCGCGGGGAGACCCGGATTCCGCCGAGGCGGAGGACACCGGAACGGAGGAAGCGGCCACCCTCGAATCCGCCGCGCAGGTGGACGGGTCCGTGGCGAGCGGGCTCCTGAACGCGAACGACGCATCGGGCGACGAGCTCGCCGCCGTAACCGGCATGACGCCCGAAGCCGTCGCCGCGCTCGAAGCCGGGCGGCCATTTGGGTCCATGTCCGATGTGCATGCCGTGCTGTCGGGCGTCGTCGGCGAGGAGGCGGCGCTCGCAACCTACGAGTCGCTGTGGCTGCCCATCAGCCTCAACGACGCGACCCGCGACGAGATCCTGCTGATTCCCGGGGTCGGCGACCGCATGGCCCACGAATTCGAGGAATACCGGCCCTACGCCGACATGGAGCAGTTCCGCCGCGAGATCGGCAAGTACGTCGACGAAGACGAGGTCGCCCGTCTGGAGCGGTACGTCACCATCAGGTGAGGACCGCGGGGAGCCGGAGTCCCCGCGGTCCCGGCTTCGGAATTGTTCCGCAAGGTCATCTTCCGGCTGCACCTTTCGGTGGCAGTCGCCGCGGGCCTGTTCATTGCCACGATGGCCGCAACCGGTGTGGTCATCGCGGGCGAGGACGCGGTCATGTCGCTGGCCGAACGCCGCCTGTCGGTGGCCGTGCCCGAGGATGTGCGGCGCCTGCCCCCCGGCGACCTCCTGGCCGCGGCGGAGGCGTGGGGCGAGGGAGCGGGCAATCCCTTCGCGGCGACCTCGATCGAGTATCGCCCGCGTCCCGGCGCGCCCGTGCAGGTCCATTCGGGGCGGGACCGGCGCGTCTTCGTGGATCCCTGGACGGGCGAGGTGGTGGGCGGGGGCTTCCCGTTCCTGGAGGGCTTCTTCGAGGGGGTGCGCGGCTGGCACCGCTGGCTGGGCGCGTCCGGCGGGGGAGTGCGCACCGGCCGGGCCGTGACCGGCGCGGCCAACGTGGCCTTGCTGTTCCTGCTTCTCACCGGGCCGCTGCTGTGGATTCCCCGCCGAATCACGCGCAGAACGCTGGCCGGGAACCTCCTCGTGCGGCGCCGCGCCCGGGGCCCCGCGAGGCGGCTGAACCTTCACTACGTGATCGGGATCTGGTCGGTTGTGCCCCTCATGGTGATCTCGGCCACGGGGGTCGTGATGTCGTACCCGGCGGTGGG
>CAZTOF010000220.1:0-5756 GCA_964615515.1 uncultured Gemmatimonadaceae bacterium | reverse complement strand
TCACCACCCCCACCACACCCTCCGAGCCGCGCGCGAAGCAGATCACCCGCTCCGGCTCCGCACGGCCCACCAGCGCCTCGGAGCATGTCGCCGCCAGCAGCTGCGAGGCACGCACCTCGGCCAGCGAGTCCCACACGGCTTTCAACCCCACGGGGTGCACCCCGTTCTCCGGCTCTTCGACCATGTGAACCCGGCCCTCTCCCGGCAGACACGGAAGCAGGCTCATGACCAGCAGCCGCAGCACCCCCTCCGACTCCAACCGCGACGGCACAGCAAGACCGTCTTCGTAGCGCAGCACCAGGTACGCGTACCGGTCCTCCGCGCGCTCCGCCACCTCGATGTCCTGCAGCCCCGGCACCACCTCCCTCACCCGCTTCACCCAACTGTCGAAGTTGCCTCGATGCTCCTCCCGGAGGCACTTGACGACCCATGGCAGGTTGCCCCCGTCCGGCTCAAGGTCGTTCTCGGCCACCCGCGGCGGACAGGGACGGCCCAAGGCGGCCGCGTCCACCCGGAGGAGCCGTAGCCCACTCTCCAGGACACGCTTGAAAGCGGTGGCCACCGGCATCGTCTCCGGCGCCTCGGGGAGGTTGCCCAGCGTCGAACGGTGGCGCCCCAGGCTGATGCGGATGTCCCATCCCTTCCCCGCGTCGGTCTCGCGGTAGAACCAGTCGTTCCCGGCCGGCGTCTTGGAGAGGACCGTGGTCGTCCCCGGTCGTCCGGGGGCCAGGATTGTCGGGGGCGGTGCCGGCATCTCCGGGAAGAGGCTGACCTGGACGGGAGCCGGTTTCGGCGCGGGCGCCAGAATGCCCCGTTCCACATGGATGCCCGGGCCGCGCTCGTCGCTCCGCACCACCACCTCGTAGCGGTAGATGCCGTAGTCCCTGTCCCCCGGCAGCGCGGCCCTGCACGCGTCCGGGATTTCGAATTCGACGGCCAGCTCGAACCCCTGGTCCTCGCGCGGCCTGCCCCACACGAGGTCGCGGAAGTCGTCGGTGCGACAGGATACGGCGGCCTCCGGCCCCTCGCGCACCAGGTCGCCCAGGAAGGCGAGCGCGTCGAGAAGGGTGCTCTTCCCGGTTCCGGCGGGGCCGGCGAGCAGGTGGAAGCGATCCAGGCAGACGTCGAGGTGCCGCAGGCAGCGGTAGTCGAGGGCCTGGATGCGGCGGATCATCAGGGGACGCCTGCCAGCAGGACGTTCAGCTTCGCCAGAACATCGGCGACGGTGCGGGGGCGTGCCCGGGTGGCGAATTCGGCCGTTCGTGCCCGCCAGTCCACGCACTTGACCTGGTCTGCGAGTACCACCCCCGTGACCGCGCCTCGCGGCGGAAGCGAGACCTCGAACGGGTAGCCCTTGGACCGGGAAGTCACCGGACAGGCCAACGCCAAGCCGGTTTTCTCATTGTAGCTCTTCGGGCTCAGCACGAGCGCCGGGCGCCGTCCGCTCATTTCGTGCCCCGCCTGGGGAAAAAACGAGAGCCACACCAGGTCACCCGCAGTCGGAACGTACGGGTGGCTTACCACTCCTCACGGCCTGCGGGCGGTCCCATGTCCACCTCGGAGTGCAGATTGTCGGGGGTGACCTTCTCCAGCATCTCCGCCAGATCGTATCGCTTTTTCCTTATCACGACCTTCTCTCCCCGCGGGATGAGTTCGATTCGCGAGCCCTCACTGACACCCCACTGTTCGGCAATCGCCTTGGGGATTCTCACGGCCAGGCTGGCGCCCCATTTCGCTACGGTCGATTGAGTTCCCACGGGATTCCTCGTGTCGTTTCTCATAATATCTAAAATATATCTTTCTTGGGCCGACGCCATTGTCGCCGTCTCCGCATCGATTCCCGTTGCCCCTGTGGTAACGCGGGGGACATCAGCCCATTCCGACAGCGACCCAGGCAGACCCACGCAAACGGTCAGCCGTCCGCGTTCTCCGCTTCGGGCTGCCGCTGCGATTGCATCGCTCCAGAATGAGCGCCGTCCGCTCTTCGGCGCGCCTGTCCATCCGATCCAGCCGCTCGTTGAAGTGCCTCTCCACCCGGCCCAGCCGCTCGTTGAAGTGGCTCTCCATGCGACCCAGCCGGTCGTCAAAGTGTGCCTCCATGCGGTCCATCCGTAGCCCGAAACGGTCCATCCGCGAGCCGAAACGGTCCATCCGTTCGTCAAATCGCACCTGCATTCGATCCAGCCGCTCGCCGATTTCGTGGAAGTGGTTGCTCTCCAGGTCCGCCTTGAGCCGGTCGCAGGCGCCCCGGGCCACTTCCACCGCCATCTCCCGGAACATCTTCGACAGCGTCCAGAAGAGTCCGGCAACCGCCCCGGCGATCGTTACCGCAACCGTCGCCAGGGGAAGGACGTTGGACCATTCGGGCCAGGTCACCATGGATTCCGTCTCACCTCCTCGTTCACCGCCGCCGGGCTCGTTGGCCGGTCAGGCCGGGTTCGTACAACATAGCCGGCGCCCCGCTCTCCTCGGGCACCTCTTGGCCGCTTTGACGAGCGAATTGGTATGGGCCCTCCGCCTTCTTCATGCACTCGTCGATGAACTCCCTCTTCACGCTGGACGGAATCGGGCGCAGCTCCGCTTCGATCGTGCTCTCGCGTGTCAGGCGGCCGTATTCGTCGAAGCCCCGGATGGTGACGGTTTCCGGCCGGCCGGGCACCCAGTCGGCAACCACGACGCCGTTGCCTGCGGGATCGAGCCGATGGATCGGCGGCGTGATCGTGGCCCTGTACGAGAAGACGCCCACGCCCGCGATCGACATGTTGGTGACGTCGAACCTGAAGGCCAGAGTGTCGCGCGACGCATCCGACCGGCTTCCCACCGTCATCGGCAGGCCTACTCGAGCTTCGTCGTGATCCCCGGCGGCGGGAATGTAGAACCCCTGTCCCCTGGCAAGCGGGACCGATGTTCTCCACATTCCGGGGCCGGCGCTGGGCATCCCGTGTTCGGCCTCGGTCCTGAGATGCAGGCCTGCGGAGTCGAAGAAGGACGTGTGAAGCATCGGCCAGTTCTGCAGCCAGAGCGTGTCACCCACGAAACCGGTGGCGCCGATGGCGACGAACTCGCCGGGCCCCTCGCCCTTGCCGCCAATGGTTCGCACAAAGCCACCGTCGGAGTCGAGCACCGTGACGGCCGCCTCCCGTCCCCCTCGCACGTAGACCCTGCCCGTCGCATCCGCCATCAGCCCCGGGGCCCGAGTGAAGGCGAGCCACTCGGGAACATCGAGTCCGTCGCCGAGCCGGAAAACCTCGCATGCCTCCATCGGTTCCGCATCGGCGATGAGCTGGGAGGCGGCCTCTCCGGTGTGCAGCGCGACGGTGGCGAGGGCCATCGCGAAAACGACCCGGGTGCGTTGCGCATTCCTCATGGCGAACTCCCTTTCAAGTGAAGGCGCGTTACTCGTCACGCACCGACGGGACCATGACAACGAACGGAACACTGAGTTGGTCCCGCTGCAAGAATGTCGTGTCCCCGGCGACTCGACTTCTTCACGACCGTGTGGCGCAGGAACAGCGGGAACGCAGCCTTACCGCCCGGGTAGTCCCCCATGACGACGCTGGGAATTCGGTCCAGTCCGAAGCTCACCGGCACCCTGAGCCCCAACGCTCCGGAGCGACAAGCGTTGCGCCTCACAACATCCAAACTCGAGGAGAGACCAAGATGAAGCGACTTGCATCCCTCTGCCTCATCCTCGTCGCATGCGGGGAGACGGATCCGGAAAACCAATCACCAACGACCCTCGGCACCATCCCCGATGTCGACATGACCACCATGGCCGATACGGCATTCGACGTGTCCGGGTACTTCACCGACGACGACGGCGACACACTCATGTACCGGGCCGAGTCCATGGACCGCACGGTGGCCGACGCCGTTGTCGGCGGCACCGTGCTCCGGCTGACCACATACGGCGAGATCAGCTCCACGGACATCAAGGTGGTCGCGAGGGACCCCGACTCGGCCGAGGTCTCGCTCACGTTCAAGGTCACGGCCATCAACCAGCCGCCGGTGGTGGCCCGGAGCATTGCGGACCGCGGTCTCCGGACCGACACCGACCTGGCCATTGACCTCAGGCCCTACTTCACGGACCCGGAAGAACTGCCACTTGCATACCGTGCGGAAAGCGACGCTCCCGCCACGGTGGTCGTATCGGTATCCGGCGACACGCTGACCGTTTCGGCAGGGTCCGACCAGGGCAGCGCCCAGGTCGAGGTCATCGCGACCGACTCGGAAGGCGCCGGCGTTTCACAGTCGTTCCGGGTCGAGGTCCCGAGGCCGCCGTCGTCCGAGTGGCGGGAGAACTTCGACAGCGCGGGCGCTCTCGGAAACTGGGATATCCATGACCCGGACGGCGCATCGGTGGAGGTGGACGAGGGGGCCGGAGCCTTGCTGCTCCGCCTGCCGACGGACGACTACAACGTGGTTCGGGCCCACGCGCGAGAGGTCGTGGACATTGCCGGCGACTGGGTGGCGTCCACGCACATGGGTCTGAAGGACGGCGACATCGAGCAGTGCTCCGAGTTCACGGTACATACGGGGGACGCGACCTACCCGAGCTGGCAGTTCGAGATCGACCACTGGGACGAGTCGTTTCTCATCTACGTCCGGTACTCGGAAGACAACCGCTGGCACGACATCCGGGAGGGATACTTCGAGGACTACACGGAAGACATCCCCGGGGTCGGCGACTACTACGATCTGGCGTTGAGCATGTCGAACGACACCCTCACCGTGATGTACAACGATACGATCCGGATCGCGCGGTTTCACCCGCAAGACGAAGGAGACGGCTGGCCGGGGAACGGGGACGTGCCCGCCACGGCCACGGGGGTCGCGCTGGGCGGCAGCAACTGTTTCGGTGAAGGCACCGTCCGGGTAAACTTCGTTGAGCTCAGGAAGATTCGCTGACGCTCACGGAGGGAGTGGGATTGGCCTGCGGCCGGCTGGCGCCGGTCCTCACCCGTCTCCGGCGTTCGCGCCTTGCGGCGCGCCCGCCTCCGGCTCGACGCCGTCCGAATCCCATTCCCTCGGATCGCTGACGCTCACGGAGGGAGTGGGATTCGAACCCACGAGTCCTTTCGGACGCCGGTTTTCAAGACCGGTGCATTGAACCGCTCTGCCATCCCTCCCGGTCCAGAAAAGATCGCCCCGGCGGCAACCCCCTTCAACCCACTCCTCACCCGCTTCGCGGCCCCGAGACCGGCCTTTGCCGCCGTCCACCCAAGCCACGCCACACTACCGAAGAAGAACCTCCCCCTCAGTGCCGGAACAGCCTCCGCCCCGTGAACACCATCGCGATCCCATGCTCGTCAGCCGCCGCGATCACCTCTTCGTCCCGGATCGACCCCCCTGGCTGGATGATCGCGCGCGCACCCGCCTCCGCCGCCGCGTCCACCCCGTCGCGGAACGGGAAGAACGCGTCCGACGCCAGCGCAAAGCCCTCCAGCTCGTCCCCCAGACCCGCCTCGCGCGCCTTCCGCACCGCCAGCTTCGACGAATCCACCCGGCTCGTCTGGCCCGTACCGATCCCCACCGTGGCCCGGTCCTTCGCCAGCAGGATCGCGTTCGACTTCACACCCGCCACCGCCGCCCACGCAAATCCCAGGTCGTCCCTCTCGGCCTCCGTGGGCCGACGCTCGCTCACCACCTGCCAGCCCGGGCCGTCCACGCCGTAGAAGGGCGGGTCGGGCAGCGTCTGGAACAACACCCCGCCGTACACCGACCGGAACGAGCGCGCCCCGTCATGCCCCCCGGCC
>CAZTOF010000219.1:0-10333 GCA_964615515.1 uncultured Gemmatimonadaceae bacterium | reverse complement strand
GGTCCAGCAGCTCCCCCCTCCCCGCCATCTCCACCCCGCGCTCCAGAAACGGCCGCACGTCGGCGCTGACCCCGTCCCAGTCCAGGCCCGCCACGCGTTCCGCCACAGCATCACGCCACGTCTCCCCGGTCAGGCTCACAGCCTCCGGGTCGCCCTGCCGCAACGCCGCATTGAGCAACACCAGGTTCGGCGGCGGCCACCCCGGATCGCTCAGGTACCACGCCAGATCATGGATGTCCCTGCCCTTCGTCCAGCGGCGCCGGAGCAATGCGTGGAGCTTGCCCGCCAGGAGTGAAGCGCGGTCGTGGTGGTGAATCCGCAGAGACACGTGCCGGCGGACGAGGCGAGTCTCCGTGACGGCGCCGGTTGGCGGTTTCGTATCCACATCGAGCCTGATTCCCAGGACCTCGTCGCGATGCGGGGAGAGTCCCATGTCGAAGAGTACGCCCCCGAACCGCAGCCATCCCGAGTGGACAACGCTTCGATCCCGCAACGAGCCCGACACTGCGTAGCCCTCCCGTTCGAACTGCCTCGCGACCCCGCTCACCCATCCCTTCAGGTCGTACGACTCCCGGGCGCCCTCGAGCGCGAAGTCGAGATCCTCGGAGTACCTAGGCAGACCGTAGAGAAAACGCAGCGCGGTCCCGCCCTGGAACGCGAGCGGCGACATGGCCCCGGCTCGTTGCAGTCCTTCCAGGATCCGTGCCTGCAGGTATTCGCGCAGGACGTTGCGCCCGGCCAGGGGATCCAGCCCCCGGACCAACTCGCGCAGGTGATCCTTCATGTCAGCACCCGGACAATGTGTTTCAGCCCACCGGCCAGCTCCGGCAGCCGAGCCCTCATAGCGGCTCGAAGGCCAGGGCGGGATCGTTCGCCATCCGGCGCACAAGCGCCGCGGCGCGCACCAGTTTTGGGCTCCGCGAAGCAACGGCGATGGCTCCTATTCTGTCGGGCCTCAGCGCCTCGAGGTTCAACCTCAATCCATCGATCCAGACCGGGTCGTCACCCCCCGGCTGTAGGTGTACCAGGTCGAGAAACGCCTTCTCCGGCGAGGCGACGAACGCCCTCTGGTCGTCCCCGAGATCCACCTGCCCATACCCCACCCGAAACCCACTCTTCAGGTAACGGAACGAAAAGCGTCCGAGCGGTGTGTCCCTGACGTGCGGCCGGCCCGGACCGCAACTGGTCACTTCGGGTACGAACTCCGGGATCGCGTTGGAGTGCGCCAGCGCGGAGAGACCGCTCACGTACGAGCCGGGGACAAGGCGGTTGGCGACCAGGAAGGGGTGGGCACTGACCTTGCGGTATGGCGGCGCCAAGGAGAACAGCCCGCGCCGCAACCGCAGCAGCTTCCCCGCCCCGCACCAACGGCTGAGCTGGGCGGCAAGTCCAGGCTCGCGAGGCCGCCCGGCGACGAGGAACCCTGGCTCGAATACGGGCTCGTCTTCCACAATCTCGAGGAGTGTTGCGAATTTCATGGCAATAAATTGTGTATTAATACAATTTTTTGCAACGAATAGCTGAATTGGATGACATTTGGGGGAGCTTTTGCACCGCAGAACACGGGGGGGCTTCCCGTTCACAAAAGTAAACCATACATTACATTATGTATACTATACTTTACCGGGGGGTGGCCGCTCGCGGCCATGGAAGATTCGAGCGAAGGTGCCCGCTCCGCGCCGGGGACGACCTCAGAACCGCGACGTCACGGTCACCCGGAAGCTTCGCGACGCACCCGGGTTCCGCTCCTGGACATCGACGTATTCGGCCTGCAGCAGGTTCGCGACCTTGGTCTGCACATCCATGTCCATGACCCTGAGGTTCAACCGCAGGTCCGCCAGCGTGATCGAGCCGCGTTCGTCGAGCGGATAGACCAGGACCACCTCGGGGCGGCTCCGGTAACGAACGTCCACCGCAACCACGTCCTTCCATCCCGACAGTGTCGTCGTCAGGTTCTGACGGGAACGGTATGGCAGATCGCGCCCTGTCCGCAGGTCCCGGGAGGCCAGAACCATGTAGTTGGAGACGAGTTTGAGCTTCTCCGGAACCACTTCCATCCTCACGCCCGCGTCGAATCCCCCGATCCTGGCCTCGGCCACGTTGCGGAACTGGAAGGTGAAGAACTCGCTGGGCGACGCCGCCACCTCGATGAGACCGGAGTACTCGCTCCAGAAGACTCCCGCGTCCAACCAGATCCGGTCGCCGGGAGTCAGGGTGGCACCGATCTCGGCGGCCCACGCGGACTCGCCGCGCAGCTCCGGATTGGGGACGACCCGGAACCCGAAGACGGTGGTGGAGGTGAACTGCTCCGACACGCTCGGGGCCCGGTATCCGCGGCTCAGCGAGGTCCGGAGGCTGAGCCGCTCCGATGAGCGATACACGATGCCGATCTTCGGGTTGAGCGCCACGTCGTTCTCGACGAACGAGGCCCTGTGAACGTCCAGGCGCACTCCGACAGACCCGAGCAGCCGCTCGGAGAACTCGATCTCGTCCTGTCCGAAGAGCGCCAGGTCGGTCACGTTCGGCTTCGGGTCCAGGAAGTTCGACGCCACGCGGGTGTGCGAGGCCTCGCCGCCGACCGTCAACGTGTGCCGGGAGCCGGTGAACAGGGACAGTTGCAGGTCCGTGCCGTAACGCGTGGACTCGTGGAAATCATCGTTGTCCCGGAAATGGTTCTCCAAGCGCACATTCTGAATCTGCGGCCTCACGTCCAGCTTGACCCTGGCCGTCGCCAGAGGGGTGGCGGTGAGACCCACGATGAGGTCCGACGCCCGCTTCCAGTCCTCCAGATACCGCGGATCCACCTCCAGGGGACGGTCCGGGGAGGCCCAGGTGAAGAACTCCTCCGCGTCCTGGCTCTTCCAGCTCGCAAACAGCTCCCACGGGGTGGCCGACTCCGCCCCGAAGATCGCCTTGGCCCGTACGCGCCAACGGTCCATCCGGCCGTTCTGCCGAAAACCGTCGGTGCCTTCGCGTCCCACGAAGACCGTCGTGTGCGCCGCGCCGATCTTCTGGGAGTGCTGAAGCTGGATCCCCTGCATGCTGAGACGCTCGTCGGAAAACGAGAGGTGCCCGGGCGTATCGAAGAAGCCGTAGTACCCACGCACCACCGTCCGGGTCTCTCCGAGCGGTGGACGCGTGATCACGTTGACCACGCCCCCCAATGCGTTGCTGCCCCAGAGCGTCGAGTGCGGACCCTTCACGATTTCGACGCGCTCCACATCCAGGATGGGGAGTACGCCGAAGTCGATGGAGGACTCCACGCCCGAAAGTGTCCTGTGGCCGTCGAGAAGCATGAGCACCCTGCTGCCCACCCCGCGGGCAATGCCGGTCGCTCCCCGGATGTCCATGTAGCCCGCGTTGAAACTCACCCCCTGGGCGAAGGGCAGCGCCTCGTCGAGGTTGGTGACGTTCCGCCGCTCCAATTCCTCGCCGCCGAGTACGGCGACGCTCGTGGAGGCATCGCCCGGACGCGTCCCCCGGTTCACCGTGACGTTCAGGCTCGGGACCTCGAAGAGGAGCCGCTCCAGTTCGAAGCGCAGGCTGACGTCCGGCTCCGCACCGGCCCGGACCACGCGTTCCACCGCCCGGAACCCGTCGGCGACCACGAACAGGGTGTATTCACCCCGGCCGGGCAGCGCGATTTCGAAGCTCCCGTTCTCGTCCGCGCTGGCCTGCAACGGCGTCCACCGCACCACTACCTGCGCGCCGCCGACCGGCTCTCCGGTCTCCGCTCTCACCACGGTGCCACGGACGCGCGTGCTCTCCTGCGCGCCCAGGCAAAACGGCGCCGCGAGCACGGCCAGGCCAATCCAGCCCCCGCGGCGGAAGCGGCCGGGCCGGTTCACGCTACCGTTTCCAGATCGTGGTGGAGACGGCGCTCGGAGGTTCGGTGACGATCACGGTCAGTGTATCGTTGGCGAGCGTGTAGGAGCCCTTCGTCTGCAGATCGCCCGCCTCCTGCTCCCATGAACCATCGTGGCGATTCTTGTAGGTGCCGTCGGCATCGATCTCGACCGGCGGAGTCACAATCGTGATCTTGAGGACTACGGTCCCGCTGGCCTCCTGTCCCATCACCGATGTCTGTCGCACGGTGAAGGTTCCGTTCGCATCGGGCGGACCTACGGGCGGGAAGCTGCCCTGTTTGAGAGACACCAACTCGTAGGTCCCGGTGAGATCCGGCGGCGTTTCCTCGGGCGGGGGCGGGTCCTCTTCGCAACCCGCCGCAAGGAACATCGCCATCATGGCGGGGATCGCCGCCGGGAGCACGCGATGACGGCGGGGATCGGCTCGCCCTTCCCCCAGTCGGGAGACACCGCGCGACCGGGAATCGACGGGGGGGAAAGTTGGGGTGTCGGTCTTGTGACAAGCCAATTGAACCTCCTCTTTGGCGGCGTTTCGACGCCGGCGGGCATTTGGACTCTGCGTAGACTCTCTCTCCTGGCACCATCTTGGACACGACGCCGGACATTTGCCAAAATATGGTCCCGCTTCGCCCGCCACCAGAAGGAGATTCCACCCCCTGAACGACGCTCTACCCCTGCTGATCGGCGGCAGTTCCCCCAAGGGACCGTCCGACCTGTTCCTCCGGCTGGATGAGCTTGGCGTCGCCCACGAGACCATGGATCACGATCCGGTCTTCACCGTGGACGAGGCCCTCAGGCTGCGTGGCCGGATCCCGGGCGCCCACTCCAAGAACCTCTTCGTGCGCGACAAGAAGGAGCGGCACTGGCTCGTCTCCTGCCTCAGCGACCGGAAGGTGGACCTCGGGTGGCTGGCCGGTGAACTGGGCACCAAACGGCTGACCTTCTGCAGCGCACGCAGGCTCGCGGGCTATCTCGGGATTCGGGGAGGTTCCGTGTCCCCTTTCGCGATCCTCAACGACACTACCGGCGTCGTGCGGGTGGCCCTCGACGCGGAACTCCTGGACCGGGAACCCCTCAACTTCCACCCGCTCGACAACTCGATGACCACGACCGTGTCCAGGGAGGGGCTGTTGCGCTTCCTGGAGGCGGAGCGCCACCCGCCGCGCATCCTGCGCTTTCCGGGAGCCGGGCCTCTGCCGCGAGGCTGACCGGCGCCCGCCAAGGGGTATGCTCCTGGCAGCCCGTGCGAACCCCTTGGCTGCCAGGCTACCGGAAGGCGGGAATCATGTACTTCGCCAAGAGGTCCAGCGTGATCCGCTGGTGGCGGACCGCGTCGGCGAGATCGGGCCAGTCGGTGGTCGTGACCAACACGAGATTCAGCCTGGGCACCACCACCACATGCTGTCCTCCGTAGCCCCGCGCCAGGTAGAGGGGTTCACGAGCCTCCGGCGCGACCCACCAGAGGAAGCCGTAGGAGACCCCGCCCAGGGCGCCCGCGTCATCGCGCCACCGGAATCGCGAGACCGTCGAGCGCTCGATCCACTCGGCGGGAATGATCCGCTGCCTGCCGCTGGAACCCTTCTGGAGGTAGAGCTGGCCCAAGCGGGCCAGATCCCTGGGACGCAGGTCCAGCCCCGCCCCTCCATTGTATCCGCGGAGCAACGGTTCCCACTTGCTCCTCGCCACGCCGATGCGGCCGAAGAGCACCTCCTCCGCCAGTTGCGGCAGCTCCTTCCCCGTGGCCTGTTCCAACACCACACCGAGCAGGTGCACGGCAGCCGAATTGTAGGTGAAGAGCGTGCCGGGCCCCGCAACGAGGGGTCTCCGCAGCAGGTAGCCGAGGTGATCGTTTGAGTGAATCCAGTTCAGGTAGTCTCCGTAACCGCCGGTCTCGTCCCATTGGAAGCCGCCGGTCATGGTCAGCAGATGCTCGATCGTGATCGCGGCCTTCTCCGGCTCCAGGTCGCTCACCACGGAGTCGAGGTATTCGCCGATGGGTTGCTCGACGCCCGGGATGTCTCCTCGCGCGATGGCGATGCCGACGAGAGCCGACAGCACGCTCTTTGTGACCGAGCGAGTGTCGTGCAGAACATCCCGGGTGACACCTCCGAAGTACCGCTCCACCACCAGGCGTCCGTCCTTCACGACGAGCAGGCTGAGGAGACGGTCGATGTTCGCGGCGCGCTCGAGGCCCTCCTCGACCATCCTGGTGGAACCGCCCACATCGGCCACCGACGCGGTGGTCCAGGGAAGGGCAAGGTCGATGTTCGGGGGCTCCGGACCCACCATGTCGCAGGCGGCGGCCAGAAGCACGCCGGCCCACAGGGCGGGACGGGACAGCGAGCCGCGGACTCCGGGGCGGAGCGGAGTCGCGGTGGGGGGTGGGCGCAATGGAAGCGTCCCGGTGTCGCAGAGCGTTGGTGAGGACTCAATCTGCAAGTGATGGTCCCCCTGGCAGTACGTGGATGAACCCGCGTGAGCACCGAGCGCGGCGAGGCGCCGGGCCGGCAAGACGCGACGAGGGGCCAATAGCAGCGCTATTGGGCTGAGGAGCAACGCAGAGCGGAGCGGTCCAGCGCGGATGCATCGCCGGTCGAATGCCGTGGGGTTTTGTCCGCGGGCTGCCAGTGGAGTTGGAGGGCGAGGATCCCTCGTGAGGCTCAGCCGAGCTGCTACCCCATCGCCCTGAAAACGAGGAAGGTCATCGCGGCAACGGCCCCCAGCGCGGCCTCCCACTCCCGGTTGTCGACGTAGCGGGCAAGCGAGAAGCGCGTCGCGCGACGAACGGCCTTCCCCGGCGGGCGGTACGGGGTCAACCTGGGCAGGAAGGCCGGGACCGCGCTCCGATAGTCGCTGTAGCCCTCGCCGAAGCGCGTCTCCAGACCCCCTTCCTCGCGCTCCATCTTCGCCCTGTAGGCCAGGACGAAGAACACGAGGAAGACCGCACCGATCCAGGGCCGTCCGCCGGCCACCACCGCCCCCGTCCCGATGACGAAACTGCCCAGGTAGAGCGGGTTGCGCGTGAAGGCGTAGGGGCCCGATACGGCGAGTTCGCGGTTCTTCTCCAGCACGCCCGCGGCCCAGCCGCGAATGACCAGCCCGGCGAAGACAACCGCACCCCCGGCCCAGAGAGAGACCTCGTCCGGCCGTGCCAGCCAGAAGTAACCCAGCGCCAGGACCCAGGCCCCCCACAAGCGGATCTCCCGCCGGCGCAGTCTCAGGGCGGCACCCGTCCAGACGTGCTGTCGCCGGCTTCGATCAACGGCCGCCCCTCCGTGACTTCCTCCAGGTGGAAGGTGAGGTCGACCAGGGGCAGGGCCGCCTTCATGTAAACGATGAGCCGCCGCTCGTCGTCGGAGATGTGGATTTCGCCATTGTTGTCCGCCGCGAAGAGGCGGGTGGTCTCGATGACCGGCCGGATCACGATCGTCTCGAACTCGCCCGCGCCCACCGTCCTCAGGTCCCTGCGCAGTACATTCAGGACGATCGGGTTGCCCTCCTCCTCGTAGAAGCGGTCGAAGTGGTGGGTCGTCCCGGGCTCCAGCGCGAGCGTGCGGGCGAAGTACACGAACGAGACGTCGTCCAGCGGAAGGGAGGTGGTCAGCACCCCCGCGCTGTCGACATCAAGGCGCTGCCAGCGTCGTTCCTCCGGGAAGAAATCGAGCTCCCGGCGCCGGGTGCCGTTGTGCGTCTCCTTCATGAACCGCAGGGACGCCAACGTCTCGGTGTCCACCCAGCTGAAGAACCGGTCCCGGATCCTGAAGCCCGGAATCCCGCCTTCGACGGTCCACTCGATGGCGTAGGCGGGCGCGCCGCGAATGGTGTCGATCCGCGGTATGCGCATGAACGCCTCGCCCACGTCCACGATGCCGATCTTCATCTTGTAGCGGACTTCTTCTCCCGGACCGAAGGGGACCGGTACGATGACGGGATCCGGTTGGGAAAGCGAGTCGGTCGCGGCGGGCTGCTGCGCCGAGGCGGGGGCGAAGCCCGAGATGGCAAGGAGCGCAGGTGCGCACAGGACGTGGAATCCACCCGGAAGCCCCGCCCGGCAGTCGGCAGTCCGTGGAAGGACCCTCGCGTCACTTCCGTACATTGTGCCGCTTCGAGGCTTCGCTCTGCGTTGCTCCGGCCGATGTCGAGCCGGGCTCGCCGTGCCTGTCACCGCAGCACCGGGATGACCACGGGCCGGGATGGGCGACCGGACCTCAGCCCGGAGTCCCCGCGTACCCGGAGACGGGACGGATTCGCCGCCGCGCTCGCAGTGGAGCCCACATCTTCGCCCCCGTTTTCTCCCTCTCCGGCCCCGGTCTTCAACGGGACACCCGGCTGGATCTCCTGCAGGTGCATCGTGATGTTGAGCGGGATCACCGGTCCGTCCACCTTCATGTACACCAGCAGGCGCCGCTCGTCGTCCGAGAGGTGGATCTCGGCCTCCCCGCCCTCCGAGAAGAAGCTGCTGCCCGGAATGAGAGGTTGCACGACGATGGTATTGAAGACGCCGGCTCCCACTTCCCGCTTGTCCTTGCGGAGAACCTTCAGGATGATGGGATTGCGCTCTTCCTTGAAGTACCGGTTGTATTCGTAGGTCTGCCCGACCTCCAGCGGGAGGGTGCGCGCGAGGTAGACGAAGGCGATGTCGTCGAGGGGCTCGGAGGTGGGGATCGCCCAGGCCGTGTCGTGGTCGATTCGCTGGACGCGGCGTTCTTCGGGGAAGATCTCATACTCCCGATACCGCTCCCGGGCCCTTTGGTCGTTCACGAAGCGCCGGGAAACCAGCGTCTCCGTGTCGATCCAGCTGGACAGCGTGTGATCGATGTCGTACCACAGCGGGCTTGCCTTGATGTGCAGGGCGGCGGCGTACACCGGATGACCCCGGAGGGTATCGATTCCGGCGACGCTCATGCGGGCTTCGCCGACACCGAAGGCTCCGTACTTCACCTTGTACTTCAGATCCTCGCCCGGGCCGAAGGGAACCTCCGCAATCCCGCGCGGAAACACGATGGGCGAGTCGAGGAACGGCTCGCCCCGGACCTGGGCGGCAACGGTGAAGGGAGTCGCGGCGAACAGCCCCGATGCGATGGCCGGAGCGGCCAGCCGCGACAGCCGTGCCGGTCCGGCCCGCAGCATCTCGCGGACGGCGGGAACTACGCGGACCCGCGTGCGACGCCAACGTATGTCGTACCGCAACCCCAGCGGCACCAGGGCCACGCGGCGGGCGAAGGGCGTGAGCAGCCTCATCAGCTCGGCGTTGGCGGACCAGCCGTCCGTGGTCACCAGGGGGCGGGTGCCGGCGGTCTGCAGCGCCTTCCGGACCACCACCGCGCGATACGCCCGAAAGGCGACCAGGGGATCGACCGCCGGATCATCCGCTGACGGGCGACGTCGTGCGCGGACACCGAGCCAGCGGGCGAAACGTACGGCAAGGGGGACCTTCCCGGAACCCGGGCCGGTCTCACAGGCCACGATGTCCGCGCCGCCCTCGAAGGTCCGGATCAAGGCACGCAGGTGCTCGGGGTGCTCCGTGAAGTCCGCCTGCATCGTCACGATGGCGTCCCGCCTGGGATACCGAGTCCCTCCGGCGGCGGCCCGGAGCAGCTTCTCGAGGGCACGGCCGTACCCGATGGGCCGCCGCTCGGTCAACACCTTGAGCGGCAGGACCCGTCTGTACTTCTCCAGCAGTGCCCCCGTCCCGTCACGGGACCCGTCGTCGAGCACGAGGATCTGGAAGTCGCGGCCAAGATCGAGCATCACCTCGCGGATCTTCCAGAGCAGCACGCCGATGGTGCGGTCCTCGTCCCGGCAGGGAATGCAGATGTGGATCATGGACGCGGTGTGCCCCTGGGTAAAGGTCAGTCGTTCAGTTCAATACTATACATACTGATTCGGCCACGGTTCCCCCGCCAGCGCCCCCGGATTCCCCACCGTGGCGCGTTCGCGTCGGCGGGCGGGCACGCTACCGGCTCGGCGGCGATGTCTTCCAGCGCCGGTGATGCCACAGGTATTGCTCCGGGTGCTCGCTCACGAATTCCTCCAGCCTCCGGGTGAAGGCCTGCGTCAGCACGGCCACCTTCGCCGCGCGGCCCACACCCCGTTCCTCATTGTCCAATGCTGTGATGCAAATGTCGTAACTTGGCCTCCATCCGGGCCTTCGGATGGTATAGAACGTAGCGATCGTTGCCCCCGCCCTCATCGCAAGCAGGGCCGGTCCGCGGGCCGTGGACGCCGGACGGCCGAAGTAGTCGACGAAGATCCCCGCACGCCGGGCGTCCTGGTCCCCCATGATCCCGATCACGCGGCCCGCCTTGAGCGAGGCCAGGACCCCCGACCGTGCCTCCGCGCGCGGAATCACCTTCATGCCCAGTCTTTCGCGCGACCGTGTCAGATACCCGTCGAAGAGGACGTTGCGCTGCGGCGCCGCGACGATGTCCGTGGCGAATCCGCGCGCCACCACCCCCGCCGTCCCC
>CAZTOF010000218.1:0-3713 GCA_964615515.1 uncultured Gemmatimonadaceae bacterium | reverse complement strand
CGGTCTCCAGCTTCTTCACCACCGCCCAGCCCAGCGCCTGCGTGACGCCCACGGCCACTGCCGCCCTGACCACGTTCCCCCACACGGGCACCCAGCGAAGCACCAGGTTGGCCCCCCCCTTGCCGACCATGGTGCCGAGGGTGGCGTAGAGGGTGGACCGCACGGCGGCGTCGGTCCAGGGGATGTCGAACTCGTCGGCCAGGGCGGTGATCATGGCCACCTGGACCGGCGCGATGGCGATGGAATCCGAGCCGGGCACCATGGTCGCGCCCGCCGCCCCCGCCGCCGCCGCCGAAGCGGTGTGGATGATGGCGGCGCAGCGCTTCTGCCGCTCCGGGAAGTAGCGTTTGAATTCGTCCTTGAATCCCATTGCCGGGCTCCTTGCCGCATCGTGTTCGTTCGAGCCGGTTTCCGCGGGGCACCGCCTCGCGCCATGGGAATCTACGAAACCGGGCCGGGTGATGTTGCGGCGGGGCTGGGGGCAGGGACGGACTATCCGGACGTCCGGCCCCCGGCGCCCACCCCGCGGGGCGGCCTCCACGCCTCTTTTTCCTTCGCGGTGGTGATCGCCGTGGTGAACGCGGCCACGGTCAACGAGAAGACAGGGGGCATCCAGGATTCGTCGGCTGGCAGGCTGGTTGCCATGATCGTGAGCATCGAAGCGATGCCAACCCCGTAGACCGTGCCGCCCAGCGCGCGGCCGATGCTCTCGACTCCGGCCAAGTTCGCCGCCACTGGAACGGTGACAAGGGTCACAATCCCACCACTCGCCATCAACAACAACAGTTCGAGCTCATCATACTCGAAATACTCGGATCGCCCTTCGTCTCCCGAGACCAACGAAGCACCGTAGTACATCGCGGGAAGGAGCGGGATCGTCGCCCCGGCCAGGGTGAAGGCGAATACGCTCTTGGGTGAGACCGCGCTGTCCGGCGCCGGAGGCAGGCTCCACCGGAACTCGCGCGCTGCCGACACCCAGGCGCCGAGAGACCGCCCCGGTTCTCCGGACCCGGCCTGAGCCGTCAGGTACGGGGGTAGCGTGGCCAGCCCGGTTGTCATCACCGCCGACAGCAGGAGGCAGGTTCGTCCGCGAAGTGTCATTGCGATGGTGGACTCACCCCCTTATGCACATTTCGTCCGTATCGGACCAGTCCGAGGTGTACGGCTTTACTTGGCCTACGACGAGCGTGTCCATGCGGTTTCGACCCCTGCAGCGGAGGACTTTGCCCGGGAGGGCCGGACCGAGTGCGGGGTGGGTCAGGCGCGGATCGGCCGCCGCATCTGCTATTCCCCCGCCCGCAGGTAGGTTGCGCCCGCTGGTCACGACCCACGTCACGACCGCAGTGGAGAGGTTGCGATCACCGTGGTCAACGAGGCCATGGTCACCGAGTAAACGGGGATGGCCCAGAATTCACTATTGGGAACTTCGGCTACGAACCCCGTAAACGCAATTCCGGCCACGAACCCGAGAACCGTGCCGGCCAACGTGCGGCCGAGGCTTTGGGCTCCGGCTATCCTCGCCGCCACGGGAACGGTGACGAGGGTCGCCAATCCACCCAATACCATCAAGCCGCCCGACGTCATGTAGTGACTCCCGGTACCGAGGGACATCATTGCGGGGACAAGCGGGATCATCGCCCCGCCCACGGTGAAGGCGAATACCCTCCCGGCGATCGCGCTGTCCGGCGTTGGCGCCGGTCTCGACCGTACGTCCCGCGCGTTCGCCACGCCGATATCGAATGCGGGCGCCACAGTCGGAATGTCGGCAGTACCGGGCCCCGTCGCGAGGTGGAACGGGCCCTCCCGCGCTTCTTCGAGCCAGGCGCCGAGCGCCCGCCCCGGTTCTCCGGACCCGGCCTGAGCGGTCAGGTGCGGGGGCAGCGTGGCCAGCCCGGTTGTCATTGCCGCCAACAACAGGATCCGGATTCGGCGACGAGGTGGCTTTGCCATTTTGGACTCACTTCCTTCTGCACATTTCGTCCGTATCGGACCAGTCCGAGGTGTACGACTTGACCTGGCCTACGACGAGCGTGTCCACGCGGTTTCGAATGTATATTCTACATTACATTATGTAATGTGGCCTTTACATTGCGATAAACTTATTGATGCGGTCCCGCGCGGATGCACCGCATTGCGCGCCCTCCACTTCGAACGGAAAGCAGGTGAGAAGCAGATGACGAACCCCCGGGGAGCCACCCTGCCGCAGTCGGCTGCGGCGGTCCGCGGACGGAATCCCCACAGCCCACGTGGTGGCCGCTCGCGGCCGATTCGACCGGCGATACGTCCGGGCTGGGCGCTCATGCTCACCATCGCCACCCTCGTCCCGGTCCACGACGGCGCCGCCCAGTCGGTCACGGCCGTCTCCTGGGGCGGCTCGCTCGGCCGGGCGGTCAACGAGGGGGTCAACATCCCCTTCACGGAGGCCACCGGAATCCAGGTGATCGTCGAGGACTACAACGGCGGCCTGGCCCAGATCAGGGCGCAGGTCGACGTGGGCAACATCCAGTGGGACGTGGTCGACCTGGAGATCGCAGACGCGGTGCGCGGCTGCGACGAGGGCCTGCTGGAGCCGATCGACATCAACTCCCTGCCTCCCGGACCGGACGGGACCCCCGCGGCGGAGGACTTCGCCGCGGAGGGCCGGACCGAGTGCGGGGTGGGTCACCTGTGGTGGTCGACCGTGTATGCCTACAACCCGGACAACATCCCGGGGGAGAAGCCCGCGACCATGGCGGGCTTCTTCGACCTGGAGAAGTTCCCCGGGCGGCGTGGCCGGCGAGGTAGGGTTGGCGGTTGCTGACACCGAAGGTCGCCTGTAAGAGGGTGTGTAAAGATGAAGACCCGACTTAGGTTCTGGTACGGGGGATCCGGCCCGGTCCTGCCGCTCACCATCGCGACTATCTCGGCGGGTTGCGCCTCCGCCCCACCCGTACCCCAAAGGGTGATCACTCCGATTGTCGATTGTGATGCGCCCCCGATGCCGATAACTGTGGTTCTCCCGCCAACTTCCGCCGAAGCGCACCGCCACGGAGGGGAAGGAGTGGTGTCGATCCTCGTTGACGGCCGCGGGATCGTACGGGAAGCCAGGATCGTGACCAGCTCCGGGTGGCCCCCGTGGGACCGCGAAGTCCTTCGCGCGGTCCGCGAGGCGCGATATCGGCCCTACTCACCCGATTGCGAGCCGGTGGAGAAGTGGACGACCATGAGGTTCTCCGCGGGGAAGGGACGAACCGGCGCCGTCCGACCCGGTTAGGAGCTCTGACCGATGAGAAAACCCGCCCATATTGCGGTCGGAACGATCCTGCTGGCCGGATGCGCCTCGGCTCCCACGGGCACCGGGACAGACTCCGGCGGGCCCGCCTGCATCCCGGCTCCCAATGGCTGGCCGCTCCTGGGGGACAACGTCGAAGAGATCCGACAGGCGATGGCGCGTGAGTACCAGGCCTCGGGGCTGGTGGAACAGCGTGTCGAGGGCACGGCCTGCGTCTGGATGTTCGTCGACAGCGTCGGAAGGGTCAAGCACGCCCGGATCCACGCCGGCTCAGGGGACCAGGCTCTGGACCGGGCGGCACTGCGCGTTGCCCGGGTCTACCGGTTCACGCCGCGCTTGAGAAAGGGAAAGCCGATCGAGATGCGGATCCTTCTGCCGATAACCTTCCTTCAGCCTGACGATCTTCCGGACCGTCCGCCTCCCCCGGCACCGACTTCCGCGC
>CAZTOF010000217.1:0-7032 GCA_964615515.1 uncultured Gemmatimonadaceae bacterium | reverse complement strand
CTCCTCCCGCGACCGGGCGGTGTCCACCCGGTAGAAGCGCTCGAAGATCCTGGGCAGGGAGGCGGCCGGAATGCCGGCGCCGTTGTCCCTTACCGCCACCACGAGCAGGCCGCCACGCGAGTCGATCTCCACCGAGATCCGTCCCCGGCCCTCCGGCACGTACCTGAGCGAATTCTCGAACAGGTTGCGGAAGACCTGGTAGACGGCCGCCGGGTCGCCCACGGCCTCTCCCGCTCCGGCAACCTCGAAGTCCACGCCCCGGCGCACCGCCTTCGCCTCCTGTTCCTCCCACGCGGACCACGCCACCGCTTCGACCGAAAACGGGTTCCGTGCGGGCCGCCAGGCCCCTGATTCGTAGCGTGAGAGGTCGAGCAGGTCGTCCACCAGGCGCTGAAGCCGCACGGTGTTGGCCTCGATCGACCGCAGGAACCTGTCTCGCAGGTCGGGCGGAAGACCTTCGTCCAGCATCGTTTCGGCGGCGCCGCGGATCACCGTCAGGGGGGTCTTGAGCTCATGCGAGGCATTGGCGACGAAGTCCGAACGCACCGCCTCCAGGCGCCGCAGCTCCGTAATGTCGACCAGGAGGACCACCGAGCCCCCTTCCGTGCCCATCTTGGTACGCACCTCCAGTTCGCGGTCGCCCACCCTGACCTCCAGCCGGCCCTCGGGGCGGATCACCGACGCCTCGAGGAGGTCGCGCAGGACCGGATCCCGCACGACCGACCCGACCGGCGCGAAGGGAAGGACCTCGGCCAGGCCCAGAAGTTCGCGTGCGGCGGGGTTGATGCGCAGAATCCTCGCGTCGGCCGTCAGCGCCATGAGTCCTTCCCCCACCTCGTCCATCAGGTGGGCCAGCTCGTCGCGTTCCCGCGATACCCGCGCCACCTGTTCCTCCACCTCCGCCCGAACCCGGTTGGCCGCCGAGGTCAGCCGCGCCAGTTCCGCAACTCCCGGCAACCTGACCCGGGAACCCGGGGGGTGGCCCGCGGCCAGCCGCGCGAGGAGACGCCTCACCCCGGCGAGGGACCGGCTGACGGACCCCAGCGCGCGATGCACGAGGATGAGGACGACCAGTCCGGAGACCAGGACCCCGGCCCCCGACAGGTGCGCCACACGGGCCGCGGCTTCCCGGATCGGACCGGCCGGATCCCCGAAGCGGATCACGACCGATTCGCCCTCCCAGTAGACGCGGGCCGCGCTGAACAGGTAGTCCCGTCCGTCGCTCAGGCTGGGGCGGCGCGACGATGCGGTGCCGCGCAACAGCGCCCCGGCCACCTCGCGGCGCCCGCTCCGGTCGTTCACGGTGTCCGGGGGAGTGGAACCGAGGTCCGAGTCGGCCAGCAGTCCCAGCTCCGCGTCGAATACGCTCACTCGGTATCCGGTCGAGAGCCCGAGCGCACCCGCCACGCTGTCCAGGGTGAATCCGCGGGAGGCACCCAGCCGGCCGGCCCCGAGTCCGGTGGCCACGTCGAGGCGCTTCAGGTTGTCGCCGTGCATGGCCTCCGCCACCGCCAGGCGGGTTGCCATCCATGCGACGGCCGCCATCACGATCACGGCCGCGGCCCCGGCTCCCAGGGCTGCCGGACGGAGCGGGATCCTCACTGCGGATTCCGCAGGCGGTACCCGAACCCGCGCACGGTCTCGACCCGGGCCCCCGCCGGGCCCAGTTTGGTGCGCAGCCGGCGGATGTGCATGTCGACGGTTCTGGTGTTGATTCGGCGGGCCGCCACCGGGTCCGCCTTCCACGCCTCGCGCAGGAGCTGCTCCCGGCTCAGGGTCCGTCCCCGCTTCTCGAGAAGCGTCGTGAGCAGCCGGAACTCGGTGGGCGTCAGCCGCACCTCGGCATCGCCGAGCGTGACCCGCTTGGAGCCCAGATTCACCCGCAGGTCGCCCGCGCGCAGGATGCGGCCCTCCCTGGACGGCGCCAGTCCGTCCGCCCGCGCCCTCCTCAGGATGGCGTCCACCCGCAGCACCATCTCCCGTGGGCTGAACGGCTTCGTCAGGTAGTCGTCGGCGCCCAGCTCGAGGCCCTCGATCCGGTCGGCCTGCTCCCGCTTCGCCGTCAGCACCAGAACCGGGACCGCGCGGGTCGCGGGATCGCGCCGGACCAGCTTGAGGAACTCGTCGCCCGAGAGTGCGGGCAGCATGCGGTCCAGAACGACCAGGTCGGGAATCTCCCGGTGCAGCGACTCGAGGCCCTCGGTCCCGTTGGCCACGGTTTCGACCCGATACCCCGCCCGCGCGAGCTGGTAGGCCACCACCGCCGCAATCTCCGAGTCGTCCTCGATGACCAGCACCCGCGGTCGAATCACGGGCCCGTCCACAGTCATGCCCGCTGTACGATGCTCAGCACTTCGTCCTCGGTGAGCGTTCGGTCCGCGCGCTTCGCCCGGGCGAAGATCCGCTTGCAGAGGTCCGCGTCGCCGGCGTCGTAGCCCCGTTTCCCGAGCCAGTACCTGACGTTCGATATGCCCGACATCGGCCCGATCTCGACCTCCTGCTCCCGTCCCACCATGGAGGCGGGTATGCTGGAATAGACCCGGTCGGCCAGCCAGTCGGCCCCCTTGGCCTGCGCCTTGACGATCGCGGCGGCATGCACCCCGGTCGTGGTCCTGAAGGCGTCGGCGCCCATCACCGGGTAGTTGGCCGGCAGGGGAACGCCGCATTCCCGGGAGACGAGCCGGCAGTAGTCGCCGAGACGGGTCAGGTCGGCGTCGTGGACGCCCGCCAATGCCAGGTTGACCAGCAGCAGGTCCATCTCGACGTTGCCCACGCGTTCGCCGATCCCCAGGGCGGTGGCGTGGACGCGGTTGGCGCCGGCCGCGATGGCGGCGAGTGCGTTCGCCAGCCCCAGTCCCCGGTCCCGGTGGCCGTGCCAGTCGATCTTCACCCTCTCGCCGGAGGGTTCGACGATTTCACGCTGCACGAACCGGACCAGGGCTCTCGCCCCCGACGGCGTGGCGTGGCCCACCGTGTCCGAGAGGCAGATCCGGCGGGCGCCCCAGCGGATGGCATTGCCGTACAGGGTCTTGAGCGTCTCCGGGTCGGCCCGCGTCGTGTCCTCGGTGACGAACATGACCGGCAGTCCTTCCCCGACACAGAACGAGACCGACTCCTCGGCCGTCCTCAGCATTCCGTCCAGGGTCCAGCCTTCGGCGAAGAGGCGGATCGGCGAGCTGCCGATGAAGGCGCACACCTCGAGAGCAACGCCGGTCTTCTGGGCGATCCGCGCCGCCGGCTCCACGTCGGCCAGCATGGTGCGCGCGGCGCAGTTCGGCCTGATCGACAGCTTCGCGTCCCGCATCTCCTCGCAGAGCCGGACCATGTCGGCCACCGCCCGCGGACCCGCGCCCGGAAGCCCGATGTCCGCCGAGTCGATCCCCAGCTCGTCCATGATGTGGATGAGCCGGATCTTGGCCTCCACGGGGGGATCGACGACGGAAGCGGATTGCAACCCGTCGCGCAGGGTCTCGTCGTCCAGTTCGACACGCCGGCCCCAGGGAAGCGTTTCGAGCTCGGCTACATTCCAGTCGTGAATCAGGCGGTCTTCTTCCATCGTGGCTCCGTTTCGCTGCTTCTCGCCCGTTGCGAATCGCCGGCGGACACCCGGCCTCTCCAACACTGTATACTATACATGGGCATTACGCGTGGGCGACCGGAAAGTGCGCAGGCACCGGTACACCTCCGAATACCGGAGAAGAGCGAAATGTGGAAGGGATTCACCGAACGGATGGCGCGAACCAGTCCCGATTCCTCCGATCCCGCCCTGTCGGGGCGCACCTACACGATTCCCTTCGACCCCGTCTGGAATGCGGCCCTGCATCTCGCCGGCCGGGAGCTGAGGGGTTGGAGACTGATCAGCTGCGATGACGAGTTGGGCGTGATCCGGGCCGATGTCCGCAGTCCGATTCTCCCTCTCGAGGCCAATGTTCTCGTCTCGGTGACCCTGGACCGGGACGCCCAGACGCGCGTCGACATGTCCGCGCTGGGGAACCACCGGGGGGGAGACCTCGGGGTGAATCGCCGCCGCATCAGGCACTTCTTCCGTGCCCTCGACCAATCCCTGGCCGTCCGCCCCGGACAGATCCTGGACCCTTGGCCTTCGAAGCCGTACGCAGCGTAGCCGGCCGCGGACACAACCGGATCGCGGTCCTGTGTGTCGCCGCCGTTCTGGCCGTGGGCCCGGCCTGCTCCGGAAAGGGAGGCGACGGCGATCCGGAAGAAGCCGGCGGCACCTCCGGCACCATCGAGTCGGAGGGCGAGGGACCGGACACCGGGTCGGTGAGCACCTACTACCGCACGGTAGTCTTCGTGGACGCATCGACGAACCCCACCATGTTCGTGCCCTGGGACTTCGAGAACCGCACCGAAGCCGACAGCATCCACCGGATCCTCCGGGGCTGGCTCGGGCGGGGGGGCGAGTGGAGGCAGTTCGCGGACGAGGAGTGGGGCACTCCGTCGTCCCGGGCTCCCTGGCGCATCCTTCCCCGGGGATCGGTGCGGCTGGTGATGGGCTTCACCGATGTCCTGCTGGAATTGTACTACCAGGAGGGAATCGCCGACCTGTCGGTTCAGCCCGGCGCCGTCATGGCCGAATGGAGCGGCCAGCGCGGAGACACCTACCGGCTCCACGCCGCGGCCGCGCGCCTTTCCCGGGCGGAGTACCAGGGAGTCCTGGTGGACGCCTACGCACCGCGCGCGGGCGGCTCGGACCCGCCGTCGGAATGGTGTCTCCTGATCGGGGACGGACCGCTGTATCTCCTGATTGCGGACCTGGAAGGCCCGGGGCCGCACCGGGCCTGGGCCCTGCAGGGCTCCGAGGAGACCTTCTGGCCCGCGGTCACCGTCTCCTGGCCCGAAACGCTGAGCTTCGAGCGCGCCCGCCGGGAGATTCCGGTGCTGTGGCGTTTCGGGTCCGAAGATGAAGGGCTGACGGGCGAAATCGAGTCCGTGAGTTCCCACCTCCAGGCTCTGGCGGGCGAAGGCCTCATTCTTCCCGTCCTGGGCGTCCACGAGGTCGCGGGACAGGTCACCATCGGCGAGACGCAGGTGGACGTGAGGGGATTCCTGCGCCACTTCCAGCGATGACCGGCGGTCGGCGGACGATCCGGCCCGGATGCATCGCAGGCCGAATGCCGGGGGGACTTGTTCCGCGGGCTCCCGGGCGCGGGCCCGTGCCGTGAACGAGGCGATCCTCAAGGCGGTGATCACCGTCGCCGCCGGCGCCCTGGCGGGCGGGCTCACCAACACCGTGGCGATCTGGATGCTCTTCCACCCGTACCGCCCTCCCGCGTTCGCGGGACGGCGCATCCGCTTCCTGCACGGGGCCATCCCCAGAAACCGGCGCCGGCTCGCGTCGGCGATCGGACGCGCCGTGGGCACCCGGCTACTCACCGAGGAGGATCTGACGAGGGTCCTCGGCCGGCCCGAGTTCCGCAAGGCCTTCGACGAGGGGCTGTCCCGCTTCCTCCACGAGATTCTGGAGGTGGAGCGCGGCCCCGTCATCGAACTCCTGGGACCCGAGGTGCGGGAGGAGGTCGACGCCATCCTGGAGGAAGTGCTGGACCACACCACCGCGAGGATCGCGACCTACCTGAACTCGGAGTCCTTCGAGGAGGCCGTGTCGGAGCGCGCCACCGCTTTGGCGGACCTCGTGGCCCACGAGCCCGTGGGGGACCTCCTCACCCCGGCGCGGGAGGCCGGCATCGCGGCGGCGGCGGGCGACTGGATCGACACCACGGTCTCCGGCGAAGCCTTCCGCGAGACGGTCGAACGGTACCTGGAGCGCGCCTCCGAGAAGCTGCTGACCGCGGATCTGACGATCCAGGACATCCTTCCCGAAGGGGTGGCGGGAACGCTGGAGCGGGCCGTCGAGGGCTATGTGCCGCTGGCGATCCGGCGGCTCGGGTCGGTCCTGGACAGGCCGGAGGCGCGAAAGCGGTTCGAGCGGGCCGTCCACGACGTGCTCAACCGCTTTCTGCACGACCTCCGCTTCCACCAGCGCGTGATGGCGCGTCTCGTGGTGACCGAAGAGACCGTGAAGAAGGTGCTGCGCACCCTGGAGGTGGAGGGGGCGGAGAGGATCGGCGCCATGCTCCGGGAACGCCCCCTCAGGGACGCGATGGCCAAAGGAATCAGCGAAGCCATCTCCGACCTTCTCGACCGGCCCGTGAACCAGGTCTTCGGCGACCCGGACGACGAAGCCGTGGTCGAGGCGCGGCGGACGATCGCAGCGTGGATCGTCGAGCTCGCGCGGGACCCGTCCACCCGCAGCTTCGTCACCCGCAAGCTCGAGTCGGGGCTGGCCCGGGCGTCGGGCGGGACCTGGGGAGACCTGCTCGGCAAAGTTCCCCCCGAGCGCGTCGCGGAGTGGGCGGTCCGGGCCGCCCGCAGCGAGATCGCTGGCAGGATCTACAGGCGGGGGGGCCGCGTCCTCGCGACGGCCGCGCTGGAGCGTCCGCTCGGGCGTCCGGCCCGGCTCCTCCCGCCGGGTGCCACCCGCAAGATCGAGCGCGCCCTGAGCGAGCCGCTGTGGCAGTGGCTCCAGTCCCAGATCCCGGCCGTGGTGCGCCGTCTGGACCTGGCGGGCCGGGTCGAGGCGAAGGTGCTGGAACTGCCCGTCGAGAGGATGGAGCAGCTGGTCCGGGGGGTGACCGAACGCGAGTTGAGGACGATCGTCTACCTGGGGTACGGCCTGGGCGCCACCATCGGGGGGATCATGGTGGCGGTCGACGCCCTGTTCGGGTAGTAGTCTGCGGAACCTGTTTCCTGGTGGTCATTCTACTGCCTTTTCAGGACTCCATGAGTGTCGCCTCGCGGAACGGGCTCGCCCACACACAGCCGAACCCACCGTTTACGGTCCGGACCGCGGGAACGAGGGCCCTGGTCCATCGGGAGCTCGTGGAGGAACCGCCCAACTTCGCACCAGGTGTTGTCGCCCCCGGAAGGGTACATATGGCCAGCGAGTCGAACGCCACCCCGGCCGCCGTACCCTTCATTCCCCGGGCTCTTCACCTGTCGTGGTGGGTGGGG
>CAZTOF010000216.1:0-4708 GCA_964615515.1 uncultured Gemmatimonadaceae bacterium | reverse complement strand
GGGGGTGGGGGGTGGTGGAGGGGCCGTCAGGTCAGGCGGCGGCGATCAAGCGCGAAAGGGCGTTTCCGACCACCTCGCGGTCCCGCGGGGCCAGAGCGCCGAGCCTTCTCGCGATCCGGTCGTCGTCCAAGGTGAACAGCTTGAAGCGGACCTTGCAAGGAATGGCGAGACCCGCCTCGCGCCACCCCTGAATGGCCACATCGCCGGGCCATTCGCCGGGAGAGGTTGTGATCATGGCCAGGATGGTGTGGTGGTGGGTCCTGTTGAACCACGACGACGACACCACCAGGGCCGGCCGCCGCTTTCGGCCCCGGCGGTCGGTGAAGGGAAATGGGACCACGACGACGTCGAAGGGCTCAAAGGTCACGCCAGGCTTCCTCGTCTTCGGGCGAAGCCCATTCCTCCATCAGTCCCGAGAGGCCTTCCAGGTAGCGGTCCGGTTCGACCTCCACCTTTCGCAGGACGAGGTGGTCGCGCCGGAGATCGAATGCAACGAGGTCGCCCTCGCGCAGGTTGGCCGCCTCGCGGATGCGCTTGGGAATCGTCGTCTGCCCGCGCGCGGTGATCCTGGAAAACTGCATCGTTCGATCCCTTCTCCGGCCGGCAGGTTTGCGTGGGCGGGACGGGAGTCTCGGCCCGCGGGGGTGGCCGGGTCGTTCACGGACCGCAAGTCTGAAAGTTCGATTTTCGAATAATATGAAATGACGATAGGTGAGGCAATCGGGCCGCGCGCAAGGCAGCCGCGCCGGCAGGTCGGCGGACACCGGCCCGTACCGAGGCGCGGCAAAGACACAGCCGGGCCCAACACCGCCCGGCACAACCCGCCCGGCACAACCCCACTTTCCCCCTCTCCGCGCGGCCCCTACAATATTCCCTTCCAACCACTTCCACCCTGCCGGAGACCCAGATGAAAACCGTACGTTTCTTCGCCCCCCTCTTCCTCGCGCTCGCCTTCGCCCAGTCCCTCGACGCCCAGGACCGCCGACCGGCGAGCCCCCGCGGCGAAGCCTCGACCCAGATCGGCGGCATGGAGGGTCCATGGATCGTCGTCGACTACGGGCGCCCCATCGTGCGGGGCCGCGACGTGTTCGGTTCCGGGGACGAATACGGCCAGGGCATCTCCACCGGGGGCGTGTGGCGTGTGGGAGCCAACAAGTCGACCCGCCTCATGACCGAGGCCGACCTGATGTTCGGCGACCAGCGGCTGCCCGCCGGCGAGTACAGCGTCTTCGCCGAGCTCGCCGAGACCGAGTGGACGCTGATCCTTTCGAGCTGGGGCGCGAAGGACAGCGGCCGCGACGACGATCCGGACGCCCTGTGGGGCTCCTACCGCTACACGAAGGACAAGGACGTGCTGCGGACCTCGATGAGCGTGACCACCAGCGAGATGTCCACCGACCAGATGGTCATCCTCTTCACCGACATGACCGCCGAGGGGGGCATGTTCACCATCTGGTGGGACGACCAGCTCGCCAGTACTCCGTTCGCGCTCGCGAAGTGAGGCCGGACAACGAAGAGTGGAGCCCGGAGGACGGAAATGCCGAGGGGGTTTCGTACACGGGCTGCCGCTAGCCAAAGGAGGGGAATCATGAACCGGGACACACTCATCCAAGGGCTCCTGGCGGCTGCCGTTCCGGCGTTCGCCGCGTGCGCAGAGGAAATCGAGCCGGAGCCCGAAGTCACCGAGCTTCCGTGCGTCGACGACATCGAGGTGCAGGACGGCTACTGCGCCATCCTGTTCCACAACGGCGTCGGTGCCGCCCGGGAGCTGGTGGTGGCGGACAACGGCGACGTCTTCGTGGCGGTTCGCGACCGCAGCGGCCAGTCCGGCGGCGTCGTCGCGCTCAGGGATACCGACGACGACCACAAGGCCGAGACCAGGGAGAACTGGGGAACGGTGGGTGGATCCGGCATCGCCCTGGGAGACGGTTTCCTGTATCTGGCAACGGACCGCACCGTACTGCGCTATCCGCTCCCCGCCGGCTCCCTGGAGCCGTCGGGATCTCCGGTGACGATCGTCAAGGACCTTCCCAATGCGCGCAACCACGCCAGGAAGAGCATCGAGCTGCATCCGGACGGCAGCATCTTCGTCGGCATCGGCTCGCCTTCCAACGCCTGCCAGGTCAGGCCGCGCACCCGGGAGGAGCGGGGTCATGATCCGTGCCCGGAACTGGAGACGCGCGCCGGGATCTGGCGCTTCGACGGGGACAAGGAGGATCAGACCCTCTCCGACGGCGAACTCTTCTCGACGGGTCTGCGCAACGTGAACGCGATGGCCATTCATCCGGCGACGGACGAGCTGTACGCGGTCGTACACGGCCGCGACCAGCTCTACGAGCTCTGGCCCAGGCTCTACACGGCCGAGGAGGGAACCGAAAAGCCCTCCGAGGAATTCGTCCACGTCGAAGAGGATACCGACTTCGGCTGGCCGTACTGCTACCACGATCCCGAAACCGACAAGAAGGTGCTCGCGCCCGAGTACGGAGGCGACGGCGACATCGTCGGCCGGTGCGCGGACATGGACCTGCCGGAGATCGGCTTTCCGGCGCACTGGGCCCCCAACGCGCTGACATTCTCCAACGACTCCTTCAACTCCCCCCGCGGCGACTACCGCGAAGGGGCCTTCGCGGCCTTCCACGGCTCCTGGAACCGCTCGCAGGTACAGGATGGATACAACGTCGCGTGGATCCCCTTCGCGGGGAACGAACCCACCGGCGAGTGGGAGGTCTTCGCGGACGGGTTCGAGGGAGGTCGGATCAGCCGGTCGAGCGAGGCCGCCAACCGGCCGACCGGGGTTGCGGTCGGGCCGGACGGGTCGCTGTACGTGAGCGATTCGCTGCGCGGGAGGATCTGGAAGATCGTGCCGAAGCCGGAGTAGCAGGGGTCCCGACATGCGCGCAGTCCCGGTTGGCGTTTGCCTTTTCGCCGCCGTCCCGGCCTTGGCCGGGTGCAACGAAGGAACCGTCCCTCCCGGCGCGGGCCCGATCGTGCTGGCCGCGACCTATGCCGAGACCGGCCGTTTTTCGCGGCTCGGCACCGAGATGGCCCGGGGCTACCGACTGGCCGTCGAAATGCTCAACGAGAAGGGGGGCGTCGCGGACCGGGAGTTCCGGCTGGTACTGCGCGATGACGAGAGCGACGCCGCGAAAGCCGCGGCCATCTACCGCGAGTACGTGGCCTCCGACACGATCGACGCGCTGCTGGGTCCCTACAGCAGTCCGCTCACGGAAGCCGCGATCGCGGTGGCCGAGAGCGCGGGGATGCCGCTGGTGGCGGCGATGGCCGCCGCGCCTGGGCTGTGGGCGGGGCGGGGGCGCAGCTGGAGCGTGCAGATGATCAACCCCGGCCCCACCTATCTGCAGGGCTCGGTGGAGGTGGCCGCGGCGAACGGCGTCCGCAGCGTGGCCCTGGTGTACGAGGAGACGCAGTTCCCCGTGTCCGTCGCCGAGGGGGTGCGGGCGGCCGTCCAGGTCCATGGCATGGACATCGTGCTGGACCGCTCCTATCCCGCCGGCGCGGCGAACCACGAAGAGCTGGTGGCCACGGCCCGGGACAACGGCGCCGACCTGTTCATCGGAGGCGGCTACTACGACGACGCCGTCTCGTTCACCAAGGCCGCGGACGGTTCGCACTACACGCCCAGACTGCTGAGCCTCAACCTGGGCCCCGCCCAGGCCAACTTCGTGAACGACGTGGGCGACGTGGCTCGCTGCGTGGCGGGGAACACTCCGTGGCTTCCCACCATCAGGACGTCAGGCTTCATTTCGGACAGCGAGACCATGGGCCGCAGGTACGCGGCGGCCCACTCGGAGCCGCCGGGCTACTACGTGGCCGGGGGGTTCGGGGCGGTGGAGCTGTACGCCGAGGCGTTGGACGCGAGCGGGGGCGATGGCGGCGAATTCGACCGCGCGGCGATTCGCGACTACCTGTTCACGAAGGTGACGGAGACGGTGCTGGGTCCTTACCAGGTGCACCCGCGGGGGGATGAACAGGCCGGCGCGCAGCAGGCTTTGAAGGGGCTGCAGGTGCAGTGGCAGGACGACGGGAGCGGGGGGCTGGAGCGGCGGATCATTCATCCGGAGGCGGCGGCCGACGCGGATCCGTGTTTCTGGCGGTAGGGGGGTGGGCGGTCCCGGCGACTACGACTCTCGTCTGGTCCAGCCGGGTGGTGATGCCGGTGATCTTCTCGTCGGTGTGCTTGAGGTGGTTGTCCCGGATCTCGCGGATTTCCTTCGAGAGCGCCCGCCATATTGCAATCAGGCCGCCGGAGAGGACTGCGAATCCGGCTATGCCTCCCCACATCTCCCCGCTCATCCCGGCCCCAAACCCCGAGTTTTCCGTTTATCTGCGCCATCGGCGATCCACCTCCCCCTTGCGGCTCGAGACTCCGACACGTCCCGTGTCCATGAGGACATCCTAACGTCTCGGAAACGGGAGTGGAATCCCGACCTCGCGGGAAGTCCCGAATACACATGAGGGCGGCTCCACCGCAGGCTGGCAACCGGGGCCAGGCGAGCCCGAATGTCGATGAACGCCTACATCGCCCGGTGTCTGCGGGAGATCGCCGGATCCCGCCTTATTCACGAGCGGTCTGGAAGCGGGGCGACGTGAGGCGGTAAGTGTTTTAGATTCAATGTGTTAGATGAATCACGAACACTTACCAGCCATCACGTCGGGGGTGAAGATAATGGATGCGCCGTTCAGCTTC
>CAZTOF010000215.1:0-14862 GCA_964615515.1 uncultured Gemmatimonadaceae bacterium | reverse complement strand
GGATTGAGGTGGAGACGCCGAGAGTGGCGGTGGGGGGTGGGGGGCGTTCGTGAATACATCCAAGAAGACGTGGTCGCTTCCGACGACCCATGGCCTTCGGAAACGCATCGACACGAATCCCGACTACCAACGGCCGGCCGTGTGGACAAGAAGCCAGAAGCAGTTGCTGATTGATACGATCCTCCGCGGCTATGACATCCCGAAGCTCTATTGGCGACGCACAGGCAAGAAGCCTGCCACATACGAGGTAATCGACGGCCAACAGCGTTTGCGGGCAGTCTGGGAGTTCATGGACGGCGACTTCCGGTTGCCGAAGGACGCCGATTCCGTCAGCGATCAAGCAGTAGAGGGGTGTGCCTACGATGATCTGCCCGAAGAGCTGCGTGTTGACTTCGATACGTATTCGCTTGATCTCATCATCGTCGATGACGCTGACGAAGAGGAAGTCCGGGAGATGTTTCTCCGTCTTCAGAATGGGACCACGCTGCGGGCACAGGAGAAGCGGAATGCATATCCTGGTAGGATGCGTAATTTTGTCCGGTCGCTCGCGTCGCACCAGTTCTTCGAGTCGGTGGCCTTCAAGAACACGCGATATACGCACGATCTCGTTGCCGCCCAATTGGTGTGCATTGAGTTAGTCGGAGGTCCGACCAACGTGAAGAATCGCGACCTCAACAACATGTACCGAAAGAACCAGAAGTTCGACGCACAGAGTAAGGCAGCGAAATCCGTTCGTCGGAGGTTGAATCTGATGCGGCAAGTGTTTCCAGAAAAGACGCCGGAGCTGACCCGGTACAACACTGTCGCACTCTATTGTGTGTTTGCAGAGCTACAGGAATCCTACGTGAGTGAGGAATTTGTAGGAGTCCTCGGGAGCTGGTTTCTCGATTTCGAACGTCGGCGCGGGGAGCAAGACAAGCTCTCCGAGGACGAGGCGGATGCCGGATGGGTATCGTACAAGGAGAAGATCAGCCACAGTACCGACGCGGAGTCGTCCATTCGCGAGCGGACCGACTTCTTGATGCGAGACTTGCTCACCAGGCATGACGGCCTGACGCTGAAAGATAAGCAGAGAGGATTCACGTCCCACCAACGGCTGGCAGTGTTCCGGCGGGATCGCGGCACCTGCCAAGTCCAGCTCCGTTGTGAAGGTGCGACGGTGAAGTGGGATCGTTGGCACTGCGATCACAGAATTCCGTGGTCGGCAGGAGGCCCGACGACGGTGGCGAACGGACAGGTGTCATGTGTTCCGTGCAACCTTACGAAGGGTGCAGCCAATGGCTGACGCGGATAGGGGCGGCGACGAGGCCGTGAGAACCCACCCAATTACTACTACCCACCAACTCCCCCTCGACCTCCGACCGGGCGAGACCACCGTCAGCGACGTGCTCGATCGGATTCGCCGCCACAGCCGGGACGAATCCGAGAAGGGGCGCTGGTTCGAGAACCTGGTCCGCCGCGTACTCCTGGAGAACCCCGAGTACGAGGTTGCCCAGGTGCGCCGCTGGGCGGATTGGCCGGAACGGGTGGAGGTGACCGGGCTCGGCGGGAACGACATCGGCATCGATTTGGTGGCGGAGCACGCCGACGGTAGCTGGGTCGCCATCCAATGCAAGTGCTACGACGCGAAGGCACGCGTGGGCAAGGGCCACATCGACTCCTTTTTGGCTTCGTCGCAGATCAGCACGGTCGGAGAAAGGCCGGTCTTCGCCATGCGGTGGATCGTCGCGACGTGTCCGTGGACCAAGACCGCCGAGGTGCAGATCGAGGCGCTGACTCCGGCAGTCCGGCGGATCGACTTCCTGCGGCACGGGGATGACGCCATCGCCGAGGAGGTCGCGAAGCGGCCGGTGCGAGATCCTTGGCCGCTTCAGGCTGAGGCCATCGAAGACGTAGTTGATAGCCTCGGCAACCACGACCGCGGACGCCTGATCATGGCCTGCGGGACCGGCAAGACCTTCACGTCACTTAGGATCGCCGAGCGGATCGTGCCCGATGGAGGCCGGATTCTCTTCGTGGCACCATCGATCGCGCTGGTGTCCCAGGCCCGGCGCGAATGGCTCCGGCACACGACGAGAAAGCTAGACAGCCGGGTCGTCTGTTCGGACTACACTGCGGGCGGCAGGGGCGAGTCCAGGAACGACATCGGGCTGTCCGAGCTGGAGTGCGCGGTCACGTCGGACGCGAGCGCGCTCGCCGCGATGCTGGCGAATCCCGGCAATGAGCGAACCCGCGTCGTCTTTTCCACCTATCAGTCCCTCCGGCACGTAATCGCAGCGCAGTCGGACCACGGAGCCCCGCCCTTCGACCTGGCGTTGATGGACGAGGCGCACCGAACCACCGGCGTCACCACGGTGGAATCGAAGAACGGAAAGAAGAAGGAGCTCAGCGGCTTTCGCGCCGTCCACGGTGATGCGCTGCAATCGTCCAAGCGCCTCTACATGACCGCCACCCCGCGCATCTACACGGCCTCGTCGCGGACCGCGCTCAAGACCAGGGGCATCGAGACGGTCGACATGGGCGATCTGGACATCTACGGCCCGGAGCTTCACTCGCTCACCTTCTCCAAGGCGGTCAACGCGGGGATGTTGTCGGACTACCGGGTCATCGTGCTGGGGATCCACGAGGACCGCGCTCCCCCGGGCGTCACCAGCCAGCTGATATCCCTCGGGGAAGATCGGGAGGTCGCCCGCGGCAAGCCACTGGTGGTCACTTCGCAGGACGTCATCCGCCTCTTGGGCACTTCACTCGCCATCAACGGCGTGACCGAAGGCTCCGAGGAGGAAGGTCCCGGACGCCTTCACCGCACGATTGCGTTCTCCAACTCCATCGCCCGGTCCAGCTTCTACGCCGAGGGAATGCAGCTTCCGGAGCTCCGCCGGATCACCACTCGCCGATTGCGAAAGGACCACGCGGAGGCGGAGGCGTCCCTGACCGTCAAGGCACAGCACCTTGACGCTTCGGACAGCGCGCTCCAGCGGAATCAGGCGCTGCGCGACCTGGCCAAGGCGGACGCCCAGAACGTCGCGCGGGTCCTGTTCAACGTCGGCCTGTTCAGCGAGGGCGTGGACGTGCCCTCACTCGACGCGATCGTCTTCATGGAGCCGCGCCAGAGTCAGGTGGACATCGTCCAGGCGGTGGGCCGGGTGATGCGAAAAAGCCCCGGCAAGCGCCTCGGATACATTGTGGTGCCCATCCCGATCGAGCCGGGCGCGGATCTGGTTTCGGCGCTGGCGGCGGGGACGGACGGCTATCGGGCGGTGGGCAAGGTGCTGCGCGCACTCCAGTCGCACGACGGTCGGCTGGCGGAGGATCCGGTGCGGTTCGTGCGGGCCTACGAGGGACCGGATACGCCCCCCGTCGGCCCGGATCCACCTGAGCCGCCGGTCATTCAACCCGGCCTCAAGTTGGCGGACGTCAGCCAAGGCGTGTACGCCCATGTCGTGGCTGCCTCCGGTCTTGGCAAGCCCGGCCTCCAAGTCTCACAGGACATCGAGCACGCCGTACGCGCGGCGGCGCGGCTTTTCGAGGAAGGGGAGCTGGCGGGTGCTGTCGCCTCGGCGCTTGGCCTCCCCAAGGAAGCGGGCGACCGCAACATCTGCACCATCGCCGCGCTGCTTCTGGCCAACGCCTGTTTGTTGCATCGGCGGTTGGGCGAGGTGCCCAACATGGAGGGGATCGCAAAGCTCAACCGCGTTGGCGGGGCCGATGACCCGACCGCAGTGCTGCGGAGCGCCTGGGACGCGATCCTGAAACGCGACTACGCCCCGGTGTTCGAGCCTCCGCTGGCCGTGCTGGACGTGATTCCCGACCGACGCTGGGCGGGTCACGCGCTGCGCATCCTCGCCGAGTGCGCGAATCGGGTGGCCGACTCGCTTAGCGCGCTGGGGTACGACCACGCCGGGCCGCTGTACCACCGCATCCTGCCCGACGCGACCGCCTACGGGGCCTTCTACACCAACAACCTATCGGCGCTCATGCTGGCGCGGCTCGCTCTCGGTCCGGACTTCCGCGACTGGAGCGACGCGGAAGAGGTGTCGCGGCTGCGCATCATGGACCCTGCGTGCGGAACCGGGACGCTGCTCATGGCCGCGCTGCATGTCATCAAGAAGCGGGTCGAGGAGGCGGGGGCGGACGACGACAATGGGGATGGCCAGTGCGATTCCGACAAGGTGCACCGCCTGCTCGTCGAGAACGTGCTCTGCGGGTTGGACGTGAACCGAACGGCCGTTCAGTTGGCGGCTTGCAACCTGACGCTTGGCGCCCCGACGGTGGACTACCGGCGGATGAACCTGCTCACCCTGAAGCACGGTCCGCAGCCGGACGGGAGCGTGAGGGCGGGCTCGCTCGACATTCTGGTGACGAGCGATCGGGAAGACTCGCTGCACACGCTGATCCGGCCCCTGCGGACGATGGCCGGGCTCGCGGCGCATCACGTCGACAGCGCTGCGGACGCAGAGTACCCGTTGAAGGACTTGGATCTGGTCTTGATGAACCCGCCGTTCACGAACAACCGGCAGCGGAACCGGCAGTTCGGAAGAGACACGCTGCGGCTGATGCAGCAGCACGAGCTCGGGATTCGGGATGCCGTCGAGGAGTTGGATGACGGTGTCGCGGGGGTGATCGATGCGAACAGCGTCCGAACGTTCTTCTCACCGCTGGCGGAACGCATGATTCGGGGAGCCAGTGGCATTCTCGCGCAGGTACTCCCGGCCACCGCGTGCACCGGCCCCGCCGGGCGCGCCGAACGCAGATTCCTTGCGCGCCGCTTCCACATCGAGCGCATCGTCACCTCCCACGATCCGCGCCGCATCAACTTCTCCGAGAACACCAGCATCCACGAGTGCCTCCTGGTGGCGCGGCGCTGGCACGGAGACACCCGTCCGCCAACCCAGTTCGTCTCGCTCCGCCGGATGCCGTCCACGCCTGAGGAGGCCGTCGCCGCTGCGGACGCGATCTTGGCTGGCGAGCCGACCAAGTGGGCCCGCGTGACGATGTGGCCTAGCGACCGTGTGCAAGCGGGCGACTGGACCCCCGTCCAGTGGTTCAACGGCTCATTGGCCGATGTTGTCCGCCAGATTGAGGCTTCGCCGCGCTTGCAGCCCCTCGGCAGGTACCAAGCCGTCGGCCCGGCAGGACGACGCATTCAGGACGCCTACAAGGTCGCGGAGCCCGATGCCCCGGGATCACTGCCCGGCTATCACTCCGTAAGCAGCAAGCTGCGGCGCAAGGTTCGCGAACATCCGGATGTCGGCTACGTGCCGCGCCCGGGCAAGGAGGGGTTGGCGGAACGCTACGCCCGACAGCGGAGCAGGCTGCTGGTCGCAATGCGGATGAATACGGTCACCGGCCGAGTGAACGCACTATGGGCGACCTCACCGTCCTTCGGCTGGTGGGTTCCCGTCACCGTGGACGGCGATCAGCAGGGACGGGCGCTGGCGGCTTGGTGGAACAGCACGCCGGTCCGCCTTATGCTGCTTAACCGCCGGGCGAAGACGCTGACCTACCCGACTTGGCAGCTCCACCACCTGCGCGAAGTCCGCATCCCCACCCACGACAACTCCGCTTGGGACGCGCTCGCCGACGCTTGGGAGCAGGTGCGGGACGTGGAGCTCCTGCCCATGCGGGAGGCGGAGCGGTGCAAGGCCCGCCGGGTCATTGACGAGGCTGCGGCGGCCGCGATGGACGTAAGCGCGGAGACGGTGGTCGGCTGGCGAGCCATGCTGGCGGCAGAGCCGACGGTGACGAATCGGAGGGGCGGGACGGAAGCGTAAGGATTCCTGCGGGCCCCCGAAGCCAACACCTCATCACCGCCAGATCGCCCCCAACAGGCTCGTGAATTGCTCTACAGGTTTGAGGCGAGGAGAGGCGCCCAGACGAATCGTTGACTTTGTCAGCATACTGCTGTATTATTTCTGACATTACAGCATTGACACCGACCATGGAGGGATTACGTGAGCGACGGCCCCTGGAAGAGCCTGCCGCTCAGGAGGCATTGGAAACAGTTCGCGAAGCGATTGGAGAACGGCGCTTTCTCGCCCGAGGAGGTCACTGAGGCACTGGATGCCGCGCTCTTGAAGGAAGCTCGCGAGCTGCCTCTCAAGGCAATCGTGCGCATCTTGGCACCCAACGGCCAAGGCACCCTCTTCGCGCCCGACCTCGTCAGGGCGATCGAGGCCCTCCGTCAGCAGCATCCGGGCTCGAAGACCGCCCAGACCTTTCTTACCTACCTGAGCCAGCAGGACGCCAGTGCGTCGTCGGGACGTGACATGGTGGAGTCGGCGGTTGCCGAGACGCTTCACGAGTGCCTCCACGACAACTCGCGCTCCACTAAAGAGCACTACCTCAGGAAGACTTGGTTCCCTTGGGGTCGCGTCAGTCGGCGCTTCACCGAGACTTGCCGGGCGGTCGATTTCCGAGGTCTGGCTTCCCGGATCGTTGACGATTCTGGATCCCCGGCACCGGTCCGTAGCCGGGGCAAGCGCGACGGACTCGACGAGGGTCCGCAGCTGTGATCCGGCCGGCAACCGGCGCGGTACCTCCCGAGGCGCGGGTCGCCGTGTGTGAGCATCAAGGCCTGCAACGCGATGGCTGGCTCCAATGCGAGCTCGGTCGGCATATCCGCATCTCCACGACCGCCCTCGAGTCGTACGCCTTTTCCCGTTGGGAGCCGGTGGTGGGCGACGCGATGCTCGTGGCGGCCAGCGTGGAGTTCGCAGACCTGTCGTGCCGGCGGCCGCCTCGTGGATGGACTCGGCGCCTGTCGATTCGCGTGCCCGTAGATGACCCTGATCGCTGGGGGGCCCCAGCTGTGAAGGAAGCCTTGCTGGAGGCGCTCAGATTCGTCACAGGCGACCGCTGGTCAGTCGATTTCTTCCAGAGAGAGCGCTCGATGCAAGAGCCTAAGGGAGATCGATTCGCTCTGTTCCCGCCCTCGAAAGCGGTTCTTGCCTACAGCGAGGGAATGGACTCCCTCGCGGTCGCCGGCCTCGCCAAGGCATGCCTGGGTGACGAAGTGGTACGGGTGCGTCTGGGTCGGAGGCCACGCGCGATCACCCGCAACGGGGAGCCATTTGTGTCGATACCCTACCGGGTGCGTGTCGGCCGACGCTCCGAGGCAAGCGCACTGAGCCGCGGGTTCAAGTTCGCGACGACTGCCGGGATCGCCGCGTACCTGACCCGCGCGAACAGGGTCATCGTGCCGGAGAGCGGGCAGGGCAGCTTGGGGCCGCCGCTTGTGAGCGTGGGGCACGCCTACCCCGACTACCGGAACCATCCAGAGTTCACGCATCGCATGGAGAGGTATCTGGAGGCGCTCTTCGAACGGCCCATCCGCTACCGCTTCCCGCGCCTCTGGCACACCAAGGGGGAGACGCTCGCTGGCTATGTCACCATCGACGACGACAGGTGGCGGTCCACCAAGTCCTGTTGGAAGGACAACCGCTGGAGTTCCGTCCGCCAGTCGTGGCGCCACTGCGGGGTGTGCGCCGCGTGCATGCTGAGAAGGGTCAGCGTCCACGCGGCCGGTCTCACCGAAGAACCTGAGACCTACATCTGCACTGACATGAACGCGAGCACGTTGGAGACCGCAGTGGATCCAGACTTCAAGCACCCGAATGGTGCCTACCGGGAATACGCCATCGCCGGAGTTCGACACATGGCCGACCTCGCCGCAATGGCCGACTACGATGTGCGGCCGATCGTGAGGCGCCATGCGAAATCCCTCGGTCACGTCATCGCGGGCATCGAGGACATCGAGGGCCGCATGGTTCGGCTCTTAGAGCGGCATTCGGATGAATGGCGGGACTTCCTGAACTCGCTGGGACCGACCTCATTCGTCAAGCACTGGGTTGGGAGCGATCGATGATCATGAGAACTGGAAGAATGACGGACCGCACCATCGGCCAGCGTCTCCGCACCGCCCGGAAGACGGCGCAGCTCACCCAGGCCGAAGCGGCCACCGCGATCGATGTCGCGCGCACCACCCTAGTCGCCATCGAGCAGGGGAAGCGGCGCGTCCGCACGCACGAGTTACAGGCGCTCGCGATTCGCTACGGCACCTCGGCGAACGCCATTCTGCGGCGGGAGGCGGTCCACCTCGATCTCGTTCCCCAGTTCCGAAGCGTGGCGCGCTGCCCGGACGACGGCACCGAACAGGCGGCCCGGCTGCTAACGGACCTCGTCGGCGCCGAGGTGGAGCTGGAGAACGCCCTGGGCGTCGCGCGACACCGGAACTTCCCTCGCGCCCGACCCCTCCTGCCCGGCAACGTCCGCTCCCAGGCGGAGCACGACGCCCAGGAGCTGCGTGTCTGGCTCGGCCTCGGAGCCGGCCCGGTCAGGGACATCGTTTCGGTCATGGAGCTGGACCTCGGCATCCGCGTGTACGTGCGGCCTCTGGGCAGCCGCATCTCGGGACTGTTCGCCCACGACGATGCCGTGGGCGCGTGCGTCCTCCTGAACGCCAATCACCCTGCCAGCCGCCGCGTCTACACCGCCGCCCACGAGCTCGGACACTTCACATCGACCCGTCATGAGCCGAGCGTCCTCAGGCGGGACGACAGTCCCCATTCTCGTGAGGAGCGATACGCGGACCACTTCGCGCGCGCCTTCCTGACCCCGGCACGCGCCGTGAAGCTGCGCTTTGAAGAGTTGACGGCCGGGCATTCGCACCTGACTCGCCGCCACGTAGTCCTTCTGGCCGACCGGTTCGCCGTCTCGCGCGAAGCCATCGTGCGCCGCCTCGAGGAGCTCGGTCTCGCCCGACGCGGCACGTGGGACTGGTTCCAGTCGCACGGGGGTATCACCGACCGGCAGGCGGAGCAGGTCCTGGGCACCTCCCTTCACCGAGCCGAGGACCCCATGTCGCGCACTGGCCACGTCCCACGACGGCTGGCGCTGCTGGTCCGCGAAGCGTGGAAGAAAGGGTACTACAGCGAAGGACAGCTGGCCCGGATGCTCAGGCTCCATAGGCTTGAAGTGCGAGATCTCCTCGAGGGAGCAGAGACCGAGAGGAGCGAGGCGGATGACATCGTCAAGCTTCCTGGGTGACCCGGGCGCCCCGCTCGTGACCGACGCAAGCGTGATTATCAACCTCGTGGCGACGCGGACTGCGGCCGAAATCGTCGATGCGTTCCCGAATCGCTTTCTGGCGACGGCCAACGTTCGCCGCGAGCTGTGGGAGGGCAGAGGGCGGGGGCACGGGTCCTGGGAGGGACTCGAAGCGCTGATCGTCGACGGGTCCATCGAGCCGGTGGAGCTGCAGCGGAGCGACGAACCTGTCTACCGGTCGCTTGTCGAGGGTGAGGCCCAGGAGACCCTGGACGACGGCGAGGCCGCGACGATCGCGTATGCTGTAGGGCATGGCGCAGTCGCACTGATTGACGAGCGCAAGGCGAGGCGGATCTGTGCCGAGCGGTTTCCTAGACTGCGGCTTGCTTCAACGGCCGATGTCCTGCTCCACGGCCTCGTGAAAGATGGGCTTGGCGGGGCAGGCCAGCGCGACGCCATCTTCCGCGCGTTGCGAGATGCCAAGATGCAGGTCGTTCCCCCTGACCGGATGCAGGAATTGGTCCGACGAATCGGTCCCGTTCGCGCGGCAGCGTGCACGAGCCTGCCGGAGTGGGTCCGCACTATACCCGGAGGGTGACGGTATCCGTGTGGCGCGCTCGTGACGCCATTCCAATCGTACCGACGCTCGACCTGCCCGAGTGCGGCATGCCCTAAAGACCGATTCCTTAGCGTAGTACCGAAGGAAGGCTGCGATTGGGTCGACACTGGTCTTGATCGATTCCGTGAGCAACTCCCGCCCGCCAAACTGGAAGAGCCAAATGAGTTCGCGGCGGTCATGGGTCTGCTCTTCTTCTTGCTCCACTCCCATGTGGATCCCACTTCTCCGCTGAAAGGGCTGGGCGATACTGTCAATCAACTCCCTCACGCCGCGGCATCTTAGGTGATTCTCGTGATCGAGCGTAGGAGTGGGCCAACAGACACACGCGGAAGAGCGGGCAACCTCATCAATCGGTCACGGCAAACACGTCGGGAGCCTGCCGACAGCGAAATGATGGCGGTCCACGCCACGGCGGCGCGGTGAGAAGAACAGGCCGATTGTCGTGTCCTCAGACTCCCGTCGGCGAACCCGTGACCAAGTAGCCCACCCGGCAATAGCACGCTACAACCCTAGATCACAGGACGTCTACTGGTCATCGTACCTATGCAAACGGCTCCAGAGATTCAGACAATGCTCGTTAGTACCTTCCTTCTCGAGTCCGAGGCTCGTAAACTCACGAGCGCGCTCCACATCACGGATGTTCAAGCACAGCCACGCTAGCCGGGAACAACTAGTCGCGCCTAGTGAATTGCGCACCCTGTATGCCCCTTCGCATACCCGTTCCAGCAAAGCTTTCACGGCAGACGACCACGCTTCTTCGAGCTTGCTGTCCTTCAAGACTCTAAGGCGACCGTTGAGGCGATTGACAATCCTGCCGAGAGCATCCTGATCCCTAATCACGAGCATGGCAGCCTCGCACAACGCGTGTACTTCTCCTTGCACGTCCATGTCTGATCGACAAAGGTCTGCCAGTTGCAACCATGCATGTTGCCGGTCAAGGTGATGTTCGTCCTCCAGGTATCGTCGGACGTAAGTCTTGGCTTTCTCGATACCCTCCTTGGTGTCGTCTATCTCCACGACCAACTGAGCGAGCCGCAAATAGGCTTGTGGTACCCGGGAGGCAAGGAACTCAAGCACCGGAAGTTCACGATGGAGCTTCTCCTTGTCATCGCTAGTCCGCTGAGCGATGGATCGAACCAGGTTCTCGATGCGGGGAAACACACCATACTTCGCGTCGTCTTGACTGCCTCGCCGACCCACGCCGAATTCCCGTAGCAGTTTGACATCGCGCTCAATTTCAATTTTGTACTCACTTACTTTCAGCTTCCTCTTACCGTACTCAGTGGCCGCCAAAGGAACGCTCACGAATCCTTGATCGTCGTCGCTGTACACGCGTTCGACCAAAGAATAGCGGTGAAGCTCGTTGAGAGCACCAGCAACATCGAATCGGCCAGTGCCGGGACGAAGTAGAACCGCTTCGACGCCGACCTCTGGAACCGAGACGCGCCAACTACACAGAAGCAAGAATACCCTCTGTGCGCCGCGGCTAATGGAATTGTACGTTCGCTCGAACAGTGCTCGTAGCATTTCTTGATTCGAAGCCACGACGCGCCTTATGGTGACCGCCTTCCTCTCTCTTGCCACGTCCCCAAGCAGTATCTGAATCACATATGGGTGACCGTTAGCCTCGTCAATCAGGCGAGTAACATACTCCGATGTCAATAGGTCCTTAACGGCGAGTCGCCGTGCATGTTGGTCCACTAGCAGCCGGGCTTGCGGGTCAGTCATTCCGCCAATCTCGATCGGATAGTCTCCCACAAAGGCTCGTACCCTGGTGGTGATCAACAGCTTGTTGGGTGGCCGAATGTGGGCGTCAAGCCACCTATAGACGTCGCCCGGATTCTCCACCGTTTCAAAATTGTCGAGTACAAACAGCGTCGTTCCCGCCGCGCCGCCCCGCAGGCAGTCCTCAAAGTGGGACTTTGAATCGAATCCTCCTTGACCTAGGCCTTTGGGTTCCAGTAAGTTCGCCGCGATGGTAGCAATGTCGCTTTGGGTAACCGCCTTTGGTGCAACCGGCTTGGGACCCGAATCAAGCAAGTCCACGTCCCGAGCACTCATCCAGAGGACGACGTCGTACGGACACGAACGCCCGTGAAGGATATCATGCACGGCGGCAATTGCTATTGTTGTCTTGCCTATGCCGCCAGGTCCGGTCAAAGTGACCACAGGATGTCGATCGGTAGTCAGGAGTTCTTGCCGCACGACGTCTTCAAGATCAGCCCGGCGAACGTGACCGGACGTCATGGACGGAATGTTCGTGAAAGTGTCGGCCACCACCTCAAGGTGCCCGTGCCCTTCCGTCTCGCTGGACGGAAGCCGACCCGGGGGATCACTCCATCGTGTAGCCTCTCTTTGGAGAACTTCATTGGTGATATACGAAAGAGTCTCAAAGCGTTCCTTCTTGCAACCACCGTTGGGGACGCTGATATCGCTGACGTTTGCGTCCGAAAAGACTAGAGGGTTGTGTATCAATTGATCCAAGTGGAAATAGACGCCGTCTGGAAGATTAATGCGCGTCTCACGTTTGAGGTGCTCAAATGGCGCGGAATCGTTCAAGAGTGGCGATACACGGTATTTGCGGGAGAGGTTGCGATGAAGATAGGCCCACGGAATTCGGAAGAGGGTGAGGTGGGTCACGAGCAAGTCGAGTGCATTGGCAAGATGTGGACAAGCCGTACGACATTGGTCGATGGTGGGTGCACCATGGCCGCGGCTTCTGTTTCGAAGGGTAACGCCGATGTCAAAGAACTGATGTAGTTGCGGCCTGGTACCGATAGTAGCGGCCGGGGCACCTATCGCCAATGATGCCTCGTGAATGGAGTGGACTGCCTCTCGCCGCCAGTCGTCGGCGCCGACGCGCTGATTGAGGTCGCGTACTATTCCTTGGGAGCCACGGCGAAGGAGTCGTGCTGCCTGACCAGAACGGGCCCGATGGAGACACTTAGCCCAAGACCCGAGGGAGTCGGCTCTTACCAGCTCGTACTCCAGAGAGTAGCGTTGTCGGTCTGAGTCGTCACCGATGCAGGCGATGGTCCCGGAGGTGACTAGCTTGATGACGTATTCGAGTTTGAGCGTTAGCGCGCTAAAGTAGGACGAGTCACCGTCTTGCGCGTCAAGGGAAATCCGGGCATCGAGATTATCGAAAAGGCGAGTGGATGTCATGTGAGTGATTGGTCCGGTGGCGAGGGGGGGCGTGGCCGGTCTGATCGGCAATGAACGCTTGGTTGATACTCCGAGACGTCGATTACTGCTGGGCGGGCACATGGAAGCACGTAGCGGTGTGGACGCGAAGAGGAGGAATAGTAGATCGGAGTTGGAGCTCGGAATCGAGGCGGCGAAATGACAGTGAAACGCGACCGTGATTGGTCTTTTCGGTCAATGGACTGTCGACACCCGCGAGGGCGAGACGAAATTGACAAAAGGACGGATGGATGAGCCGGTGGGGAGGTGGCGGTGGCGTCACGAGTCTTGGCGATGGGCATCGTAGAGGGTGAGGGGTGATTATCGCTGCCTTCCCAACCGCCCAATCCCCACCATTCTATCATCTTGTTGGCGATGAGGCGAGATGAACCACCAGTGGTGGCACTCGTTCCCCGCCCCGCGACCGTGATTCCACCTCGTGCGGCCAGCGCTCTCCGCGAACACCCTACCGCAGCTTGACTCGCTCAACCTCCCCCGTGCCGATCCGTAAGGTCCACCAAGTCACCTTCACCCCCAGCGCCACCGCCCCGGTCGAGATGGTCGAGCGGCAGCGCTGGGAGTACCGCAACCGGGAAGAGACCTGGAGCGTTCTGGTGACACAGGACGACGTGATCCTGCAGACGACGGCATACACCCGGTTCGAGGAATTCTCCGAGCGGCTGCGGCTTGCGGTCGACACGGTGCTGGCCGAGTCCGAACATGACGGGTTTGGTGTGATCCACAGGGTCGGCCTCCGCCACATCGACGTGGTCCGTCCAGGTGTCGGCAAGGGCTTTCGGTTTTACCTGCGGCGAGGCCTCCATGGAGTACCGGACGAGGTCTTCCAGCCTGGACGACACCTCCTCCATGTCGAGAGCAGGGGGGAGACGGTGGTTGGCGCCGATCCCGAAACGACGATCGTCCGCATCGTTCAAAACGACCAGGGCCATTCGCTTCCTCCCGATCTGACGGCGGCTGCGCCGAAGTAGTCGCGCGGGGCGGGACCGGGCGAGCTGCTCACCCTGATCGACATGGATCACTACGTCGCCCGCATCCTGCGCGTCTCCCGCCCCACGGTCTACGATTGGCTCGATGACGGTCAGCCCAACCCCGGCAACCGGGCTAGGATTCGGACGTTGCGGCGGATCCTCCGAGAGTCCCGGGTTACGCTGGGCAACCCGCTTTTGCCGCGATTCGTCAGGTCGGCATTGGAGCCCGGTGGCCGGCCTCTGCTCGATGTCCTGGCCGAGGAGACGATCGACGAAACGGCCGTCCGGAGTGCGGTCGGACGGGCGAAAGCGTTGGAGGACGCGATTGACGCGGAGCGGGAGGAGCGCGAGGCCCGGTTGCGGGACGCTGGCTTCGAGGAGCCGAACGAGGAGCAGCGGAAGGCCAATCTTGCTACGAATGTAGGGCTCATGGATTGGCCGCGGGGGGTAGCACACCGCAGACCGCATGCAACCGAGAATGGCCCGAGCCTGCGCGATGCTGACTCCAGCCCATGCCGATCATTCTGGAGCGAGTAGGAGCGCTTGTTGGCGAGCGTCCCAGCGCCGGATGGAGTCACCTTCCGCCGGAATCGCGCGGCGACGCATACACCTCTTGGGACACCGGCTCCATCACGTCAGCTGGAGCCATGTTGTTCACGAAGACGACGAGGTTGTCGCCCGTGTCGCGCGCGCTCGGGATCAGCAGCCCCGCACACTGCAGCCAGGCGACGGCACCGCCGACGAGTTGCGGCGTGGAAATGTCCTCGCTCATCAGCATCTCGGGCGTGATGTCACAGGACTCCAGCGCCGCAAGACTCCGGAGGTCCGCAACCCTCGCCTTCGAACACCTGTCTATGGACCATCCCGCTCCATTCGACCACACTCTCCTCGATGGCGTCAAGAAGCGAGGGGTCGTAGGGCCGATGCGGCAACACTCGCCCCTTGCGAGTCAGGTGTATGCGGCCGACTGGAGGCGATCGATGATGGCGAGAACCTCGTCCATCCGGTCGTCCGCGATGAGGT
>CAZTOF010000214.1:0-1929 GCA_964615515.1 uncultured Gemmatimonadaceae bacterium | reverse complement strand
GGGCGGTCAACGAGTCCGACGTGCTGCTAGCCGGGACGGCGAAGGCGATCATTATCGGATTCGGCGTGCGTCCCGACACGAATGCGCGGCTCCTAGCCGAGCAGACCGGTGTCGAGGTCAGGCTCTACGACGTCATCTACGAGGCGGTCGAGGACGTCACCCAGGCAATGGAAGGGATGCTTGCCCCCGAGGAGCGCGAGAGCGTTGTCGGGGTGGCCGAGGTCCGCGAGACCTTCAGAATCACACGCGTGGGGACCATAGCCGGGTGCTACGTTTCCGACGGCGTCGTTGCCAGGGACGCGCAGGCACGGCTGCTTCGCAACGGGATGACGATCTACGACGGGAAGCTCGAGTCGCTCAAGCGCTTCAAGGACGATGTCCGCGAAGTCCGCGAGGGCTTCGAGTGCGGGATCGGGATCGCCAACTTCAACGACGTCAAGGCCGGGGACATCATCGAGACCTACCAGGTCCAGGAGGTCGCGCGCACCCTCGCCAGCGTCGAGCGGGATTGAGGACGTCCGGTCTCGAACCGCACCCGCGACCCACTCCGGTGGTCACCGTGTCGACATGGGACCTCGCGATCCCCGGCTCGGGCTCGCTCAAGCGGAAACGTGCCGTGATCCGCTCGCTCAAGGACCGGCTCGCGCGAATGAACGTCTCGGTCGTCGAGTCGGGACTTCAGGACGTGCGCGACCGGGCGCGCATTTCCGTGGCCTTCCTCGCCGCCCACGCCGCGCAGGCCGACGCGATCCAGGAGTCGGTGGACCGCGTGGTGGCGGGAGCCCGGGACGCCGTGGTGGTGGCCAACTCCAGCGAGCGCCGCTGATGTCCGTCCACCGCCGTTCCCGCCTGGGAGAGCAGCTGCGCCGGGAGCTGTCGGTCAAGATCCGGTACCTGGTGCGTGACCCCGATGTGGGACCGCTTGCCGTCACCGGCGTGGAGGTGAGCGCGGACCTGTGGTTTGCCCGCGTCTACGTGGAGCCGCAGGGCTCGGAGGAGGAAAGGGAACGCACGCTCGCCGCCCTGGGCCGGGCCGCGCCCTTCCTGCGCTCGGTGCTGGGGCGCGAACTGCACATCCGCCGCATGCCCGAGTTGCGCTTCGAGAGGGACACGTCGATCGAGGCGGGCCAGCGGATCGAGGAGATCCTGCGCGAAGTGCTGCCGTCGGATGAAGCCGGGGAGAGAGGTGGGGCCGCGGAGCGCGAATCTCCGGCCGCCGAGGATCCGCAAGCGGGAGACGGGGACCCTTGAGCGGGCCATCTTCGTCGATGGGGATCCTGCTGGTGGACAAGCCCGCCGGCGTGACCTCGCACGATGTCGTGGCGGTGACGCGCCGGGCGCTCGGGGTCAGGAAGGTCGGCCACGCGGGTACCCTGGATCCCTTCGCCACCGGCCTGCTCGTGCTGGGGACCGGGCGGGCCACCCGCCTTCTGGAGTACTTCACCGGTCTCGACAAGGAGTACGAGGGGACGGCCCGGCTCGGAGTCGCGACCGACTCGCTGGATCCGGAGGGGGAGCGGGTGGTGGAGGACGACCGGTGGGAAGCCGTGACGGCCGACCGGATCCGGAGCGTGGCGGTGGGCATGGCCGGGACGCTGATGCAGACGCCTCCCGTCTACTCCGCCGTGAAGGTGGACGGTGTTCCGGCGCATCGCCGTGTGCGCCGGGGGGAGTGTGTCGAGTTGGAGTCCCGGGAAGTGACAGTGCACTCGATGGACGTTTCGGAGGTCGACCTCCCGGATGTGCGGTTCCGGGTGGCGTGCTCGAGCGGGACCTACGTGCGCAGTCTCGCGGCCGAACTGGGGGACCGGTTGGGGACGGCGAGCCACCTCACGGCGTTGCGGCGCACCCGGGTCGGCGGCTTTCATGTGCGGGACGCGGCGGCGCTCGGGATGGTGCAGGGGGGGGAGATTCCGGAGAGTGCGTGGG
>CAZTOF010000213.1:0-2814 GCA_964615515.1 uncultured Gemmatimonadaceae bacterium | reverse complement strand
ACAGGATATCAACGGACGGCAAGGGACGATGCAACTCGGGTGTGCTCTTGGAAGTGTCTGTCTAGTAACGTGTTATGGATGACATGATGTACCCTACTGGATTGCACGGGACACAGGATATCTAGTTCCGCCGGAACTGGGAGACCTTGCGAACCTCGCGGTGCTGTACCTCGACAACAACAGCCTGACGGGGTCGATTCCGCCGGAACTGGGGGACCTCGAGAACCTTCGCCGGCTGTACCTCAACGACACCGGGCTGACGGGGTCGCTTCCGCCCGAACTGGGAGACCTCGGGAATCTCCGCCGGCTGAAGATCAACAGCACCTCGCTCACCGGTCCCATTCCGGGCGACTTCACCGACATCCCGCTTCAACTGTTCCACTGGCACGAAACCGGCCTCTGCGCACCCGGCGACGAAGAGTTCCGGGAATGGCTCGCGTCGATCGACGATCACATGGGCGGCGACACCTGTCCGGGCTCCTAGAAGCCCGTGTCCTCGCCCGCCCGAACTACTCCGGAACGCGGATGTTGATCATCCTGGGCTGGTTGGCGCCACCCCGGACGGGACACGTCGCGATCATCGAGACGACCTCGCCGGCCTCCACGTCGTCCAGTGCGTCCTGCCAGTCGGCACGGTCGGACACGGGGTTCCGGTTGACGTCGGTGATCACACACCCGGGTCCCAACCCGCGCCGCGCCGCCGGGCCACCCGCCTGGACGTTCAACAAGACCACCCCCTCGGTGCTCTCGAGCCTCAGCTCCCTGGCCAGCCCGGCGTCGATGTCGCGCACTTCGACGATCCCGATCCGGTCCGCGGCCCGCCTCTCCGCAGCCTCCGCCACCGCCTCGTCCTCGACGAAGGGCGCCTCGGCCAGCCGGGCGACAATCTCGCGGGGCCGCCCGTCCCGGTACACGGTGATGCGCACCGAATCGCTGGGCGACTTCAGCGCGATCTTGTGCTGCAGGTCGTTGCCCGTGAGGACCTTTTCGCCGTCCAGCGCCGTGATCACGTCGTAGTCCCGCAGGCCGGCGCGGTCGGCCGGCGCGCCCGGGGTCACGTTCTGTACGAAGGCTCCCGCCACCTCGGGCAGCCCGAGGTACTCCGCGTCCGATTCCGCCACCGGCACGATGCTGATTCCCAGGTACGCCCGCCGCACCCGGCCGTGCGCGACCAGGTCCTCCATGACCCTGTGCGCGAGGTCGATCGGGATGGCGAAGCCGTAGCCCTGGTAGACGCCGGTGCGGCTCACGATGGCCGCGTTCACCCCGATCACCTGTCCCCGCAGGTTGACCAGGGGCCCGCCCGAGTTGCCCGAATTGATCACGGCGTCCGTCTGGATGAAGTCCTCGATGGCGAAGGCGGGGTTCCCCGTGAACTCCGGGTCCGCCTGCAGGCTCCTGTTGATGAGCGCGAGCGACCGGCCCAGCGCCGACACGATGCCCGCGGTCACGGTGTAGTCGAGGTCGGGCGACAGACCCATCTGGGCGAATCCGGGGTTTCCGATCGCAAGCACCCATTCGCCGACACGGACCTCGGTGGAAGACCCCAGCGATGCCGTCGGCAGCCCCTCGCCATCGATCTTGATCACCGCGATGTCGGTGGTCGGGTCGGTGCCCACCACCTCGGCGCCGAACCGGCGCCCGTCCTTGAGCGCGACGGTGATGCGCTCCGCCGCCTCGACGACGTGGTTGTTGGTCATCACGTAGCCATCGTCCGTGACGATGAAGCCGCTGCCCCCGACCGGCACGACGTCCGGCAATTCGCTCCGGGGCTGCTGCCGGAAGGGGAATTCGAAGCCGCCCGAGCGGCGCGGCCGCTTGCGCGTGGCCTCGATCATCACGACGGCGGGGGTCACCGCGTCGGCGATGTTCACGAATGCCTCGCTGAGGTCCAGCGCCGGCTGCACCGCCGCCTCGGACACCCGGGGCCCGGTCTGCACCACCAGCGGTGCGCGCGCGGGCTCGGCAAAGCCGAACTGGGACGCGATTCCCAGCCCGAACAGGAAGCAGGCCGCCACCGAAAGTGCGACCTTCGTCTTTGCTCTGAGTGGATCGTACATCGCTACTTCTCCGGCTATGCGTTCACGTTAAGTATGCTCCACGGGTCGACCGCGCGCTACGGATGCGGGCCTTCGCCACAGTCATTCCGACGCACGGGGCGGCACCGGCGTTGCCCGGCCGGGACGGTCCGGCGCCTCGCCGCCGTCGATGCGCGGTGGGGTTCACCCGCGCACCGACGGTCGGAATGCCGCCGGGGTTCCACGGGCTCCTACCGCTCCTCTTCCACGATCTCGTAGTCGGCCTCGACCACGTCTTCGTCACCCTCCTCCGCGGCCGCTTCCGCCCCGGCTTCGGCGGTGTCGTCGCCGGACACCTCGGTCTCGGCCTCGGCCGCCTGCGCTTGGTAGACCTCCTGGCCGGCGGCGCTGAACGCCTGCATGAGCTCGTCGCGCGCCTCGTTGATTTCGCCCGTGTCGTCGCCCTTGAGCGCGGCCTTCCCCCGCTCGAGCGCGGCGTCGAGCCGGCCCCTCGTATCCTCGGAGACCTTGTCGCCCCACTCGCCCGAGTCCTTCTCGACCTGGTACACCAGCGAGTCGAGGTGGCCTTCGACATCGACGCCAACGGCATCCTGCACGTCACCGCGAAGGACCGGGCCACGGGCAAGGAGCAGAAGGTGCGCATCGAAGCCTCGGGCGGGCTGAGCGACGCCGAGATCGACCGCATGGTGAAGGACGCCGAGAGGCACGCGGCCGACGACGAGCAGCGCCGTGAGGCGGCCGAGGCGCGCAACCACCTCGACTCGCTGGTGTACCA
>CAZTOF010000212.1:0-7485 GCA_964615515.1 uncultured Gemmatimonadaceae bacterium | reverse complement strand
TCATTCGATTGGCGAGCTCGGTGCGGATGGGCCAAGTGCTCGTGATGGCGAACCCGGAGCTAATGGCGGCCTCCAAGAAGGTCTCCCAGCCGGTGCTTGCAACACCCGCGTCGCCCCTCCTCTCGGACCATCGGGCCGGGGCGGCCGTCGGCGGGAAAGACGAAGTCGGAGACCCGGGGCACGCCGTCGAGCACGCCGCGTGCCGACGACGAAAGCCATACCGCCCGCGGGCTCGCCTTGCCGTCGCGAAGAAAGAGGTGGCCCTCCCGGTAGTCGCCCCACCTGAGCGTTCGGATCTCGCACTGTCTGCAGCCGGTCAGGGCCAAGCCGGATGATGCGCTCCGGCGAGGTGTTCCGTCTCGGCGTCCGTGAGCTCCCGGCCCAGGCAGCGCAGCTCGCCGAATGTCAGGAAGCGCTCCCCCCGCCGCTCCGTGTAGCGCCGTATCCCCTCGCAGGGGTTGGTCCCCTTGGCTCTGCGGCCGTAGACGGCGGCCGCGCGCATGATGACGGAGAGAATCGGAAGGGACCGGTTGGCCGCGGCCGGCGTGGCGCGCAGCGTTCCGAACCACCGCCGGACTTCGGCACGGGTGATCTCGCCCACCGGTCGCCCGGCGAACCACGGCATGATCGGGTTTTGGAGGTGGACGCGGTTGACCTTGAGGGTAGCTGGCTTCCAGACCCGCCCGTACCTGCGGAAGACCTCCTCCGCGACCGTCTCGAACTGGGTGCTGGTGGCAGGTGAGGCGGCCGACCGGGTGATCGGCGATGTCGGATTCATGATTCTCCTCCCCTGACTGTGAACGGGTGTGGTCATCGGTATGTGCGTACCGCGGCGTCACTCCGCGCGAAGGGCCGTCCGATTCCCGGTCCTTGACCCATGCCATGAGAAGTGGTACCAGTATTACCATGGAAACTACCATGGATCAGGCTGGGCGACTGGTGGTGCCCAAGGCGGTCCGTGAAGCGAGCCGTCTGGCCCCCGGAACCCGCGTTCGATTCCGGGTCCGGGACGGACGGATCGAGATCGAGCCGGTACCGCTGGAGGTGTCGCTTGAGCGGCGCGGCTCCCTCGTGGTCGCTGTGCCTCGGAAGGGTCAGGCCGTCTTGACGAGGGCGGAGGTCGAGGAAACGACCGCCGGCCTCCGCGCGGGCGGCACGTCGAGCGGCGAGCGAGGGTGACGTAGCCCGGTGACTCGCTACCTATGCGATACCAGCGTGCTGGTCGCGACCGTGTGTTCCTGGCATGAACACCATGGGCGGACCCTTGCGGAGCTCGCGCGACGCGAGCGCGCCGCCGAGGAACTCGTGCTGTCATCGCATTCGCTGGCCGAGGCGTATGCGGTATTGACGCGGTTCCCCGCGCCCCATCGCCTTCGGTCCGCCGACGCCCTCGCGCTCCTGGAGTCGAACTGGGGAGAGACCCCGGCCGTCCACCTGACGGCGGACGAGATCTGGCGGACGCTGCGAAGGGCACAGCGACAGGGAGTGATCGGCGGTCAGACCTACGACATGCTCATCGCGGCAAGCGCGCTGAAGGCGGGCGCCACGACAATCGTCACCTGGAACGAGCGTCACTTCGCCTCGTCGGCGCGGGAGATCGACATTGTGGTTCCTCATTAGTGCTCCGCCAACCGCCGACCTCCGCGAATCCGGACACCGCAGTTTGACCAACGAGCGCGAAACGAGCCGGAACGGCGGCCGCAATTGCCCCGAATGCCATGATGACCCTATCCCCATATCAACAATATGGCACACCATATCACATCGGTCATTCCCATGACACGGCGCAAGAGACTCATCGAGGTCGCCCTGCCGCTGGACGCGATCAACGCCGCGTCGAGGCGGGAGAAGTCCATCCGCCACGGCCACCCGAGCACGCTTCACCTATGGTGGGCGCGCCGACCGCTGGCTGCGGCGCGCGCGGTCATCTTCGCCCAGATGGTGGACGACCCGTCGGCGGATCCGGAGCGGTTCCCCACCAAGGAGGATCAGGAGCGCGAGCGGGAACGGCTCTTCAGGCTTCTCGAGCAGCTTGTGCTCTGGGTGAGAACACGACGAACGAGGACCTGTCGACCTCGCCCAGGCCGCCATCGGGCCCGGCCTGGCGGTATACACCCGCTACGGGACGTCGGCCTCTGGTCCTTGGTCCCGCCGAACCTGACCCAGCCAATCAAGTGCTGCATGCGCCCGGCGACGAGTCCACGCCGCTGGGAGTTGAAGAAAGCGGGTTGGTATCCACTGGGGTGACCTGCGGAGCCTTACCCGTCGTCCGTCGGCCTCCCGCCCCCTGCGGCATGGATTGTCAGCAGCAGCTCGGCGTCGTCAATCAGGCGATACTCCGGTTCGCGTCCCGAGAGCCGCAGGCTGTGCTCCAGAATGATGCGGACGCCCTCGCCCCGCCTGTCCATCAACGTCTCGCGATCGGTCTCCAGCCACGGTATGTCAGGTGGAACCGGGCACTTCGCCAACAGACTCGTAAGCACTTCGTTTCGGGAGGCCTGGAGGTGCACGAGGTTCTCCGCGGTCATCGAGTTCACGATGGAACCCGGAGAGGACATCTCCAGTCGGTCGCCGAAGAGGCGCAGACGAATCTTGGACCCATGGATCGAATAGTCCCTGTGGGCCACGGCGTTCACCAGCGCTTCGAAGACGGCCGCCATGTCGAACTGCGGGCGGTCGATCCGCCCCAGGTGCTTGAACCCCAGTACCTTCATGTTCCTCGCGACGAACCGGCACGCCTCCTCCACCTGCCGGTCCAGCGGCCCCGATATGTCCTGCGCGTCCATCTGGTATGGGGTGCCCCAGCCGCGTGGATCGACCCGGCTGCCCCGATATGCGACCGCTTGAACGAAGGCGTTCGGAAGCCACTCGCGCGGGTCACTTGACGCCATCAGGATGCCGGCGACTGTGGGCCTGAGGTCTCCGGTGTCATCACTTCGGGCCATGTTAAGCTTGGACAGCAGACCGTCGCGGTCGTCACCAGTGCGGGAGGTCCGAAACCTTTCCCACAGGTCGGGTGACAACGCGTCGAGCCGGGCTTGGTGGACGACCTGCTCGTCAAACCGGATCATGCGCGTCTGACTGCGCTGTTGGATCAGCCGAGCCAGGTAATCGTGCGACATCGCGCGCTTGGCATCGCTGACCCGATGGATGTAGCCGCTGGGACTTCGGTGCACGAACAGGCTGCGCTCGACCTCCACCTTTACAACCGCCACGTCATCGCCCGCCGTGCTCGGCAGCCAGAGCCGGTCGATGGTCGGAGCCACGCTTGGCTCCACCAGCTCCGTGCACACATGGCGCACAAAGCCGATCACGCTGTCAAGACGGTCAAGCGGAATGCCCACCACTTCCCGGGGACGGTCGCTCACCCCGAGCATGCACACGCCCCCGCGACCATTGGCGAAGGCCGCAAGCTCGTCTGCGAGCTTCGACGCTGACGGTCCCGTCACTCTGTCCTTCCTGAAGCGGACCTCCTTGAGTTCCAGACGCGTGTCCTCGCCGAGACGAATCTTGTCCAGCAGCTCCTTCTTGCTGTCAAACACGTTCCGGCTCCCGCCCCAGCCTCCGATAACGCGATTCGAAAGCCTCGCGCCCCCCCTCCATGACGTCGCAGACGCGCTCGCGAATCTTCTGGTCCTGCAGACTTCCCGCACTCTGGACCACGCATTGGCCGTTCACGAACTCCATGACGTGGAGCATCTCCGCGTCTCCATTCACGACGATATTCGGATTGTGGGTGACCACGATGATCTGTCGCCTCACCTTGTTCTCACGGATCTGCCGCACCACAAGATCGTAGATCAGGTGATTGTCGAGGTCGTCTTCCGGTTGATCCAGCACGAGCGGACCCTCTCCGTAGGCGAGCAGGAAGGCGAGCATGGCGGCGGAACGCTGGCCTGCCGAGGCCTGACCGATCGGCCGAAAGTCCTTTCCGTCGCCCTGTCTGCTGTATTCCACGTCGAGGCCGTCGTCAGGGAACCAGCACCAGAGTCTGTCCGGAAGCACCGGATCGCGGCCGGCTTCCCTCTTCAGGTAGTTGTTGAAACGACCCCCGAATGGCCGTCCCCCGCTGCAGGCTGACTCCATCTTCTCCTTCAGCTTGGAGATCCGGCGCTCAATCTCCGGTCCGCGATACGATGGATCGGTGGGCAGATCGCACAGCAGTTCGCCCACGATGCCCTTCGGCTTCCCTGTCTCGAAGCTGAGGATGTCGCTCTCGAATCGGTCGTCAAGGACCCCGAGTTCGGTCCGAAGCGAGCGTTCGATCTCACGCTCGCCGTCACCGTACCGCCGAATCGAAATCCGCACGAACCGGTTTTGCGCCAGCGTGTCGGCCAAGAACTGCTCGCGAGCCGCGCTCAGGGCTCGGCGGACATCCAGCATGCGGTCAAGCTGCGCCTTGCACTCCCCTACCAAACGATCTCGCTCCTCCCCTTTTGATGCGAGGATGTCGAGCTGTTCACGCAGCCTGCGGCGCTCCTGCACGAGTTGCCCGTACTCGGCGGGATCGGCAACGCCTTCCGCTTCGAGTCCGACGACCAGGCGCTCGTATGCGGTCGTCGCGTTGGCGGCCGCCTCCTGCCATGCCCCGGCCGACAGTGCCCGCTCCTGTCCGGTCGCTGCCGTGCGAAGGTTCCCCGCGACGTCCAGCAGGTCATGCGACGCGCCCTCGACTGCGGCGCGGAGTGCCCGCATGACGTCGCGGAACTGGGCGTCTGCCGCCGAATCGCCGTCGGCCAGCGCATCCGGCAGGTCGTCCGGCTCGATGGTGCCGGCCAGAGCGTCAACTCTTCGCGCCGCGTCGACCACCCCGCTCAATCGACGCTCTGCCTCCCGCTGCTGTCGGGATCGAATGCGGTATTCCTCTAGGACCGTGGCATGATCGCTTGTCTCAAAGCGTTTGAGCTTGCGCTCCACGTCCGCCAAATCCACCGCGACGTCGTCTTGACGAGCCAGTTGGCCCTCCAACAGGCGAATCCGCGACCTGGATGCATGGTAGGCGCTGCTCGCTTCCGCCAACCGGTGCTGGAGCCTTGACGTTCCTGCCGCCTCGTCGATCAGCTGAAGCAGCGCGGGGCGGCTTCCGGTAGCCAGCTCGGCGATTTGCCCCTGACTGTAGACGCGCAACGGAAAGCGCGGGGGGGATACGGACTGGGAGGCCGACTCGATCCAGTTGCCACCCGGATCCTGCTCCTCGACGTCGTGCTTGGACGGTGCTGCGCCCGGCCGACACGTGACCCGATGGCGAACCCCTTCCCGGGTGACCGTCCATTGGATGTCGGTGAGAGCCGTCAGTGCGCCGTCTCCATCCCGACTCCTGGGCACTTGGTTGAACCGCTCGAAGGTGGAGCGGGGAATGCTGTCTTCGTTGAGCCCCAGGACTTCCGGCTCCCGTCGCGCGGCGAGGCGCAACGCATGGACGACCGTGGACTTGCCGGTCCCCCGTCCCCCCACGATCGCGTTAAGGAGCGGGTTGAAACGAAGCTCGGCTGGTTCGCCGCGGCCCATGTATCGGGCATCCTGCACCCGAATCGACTCGATGCAATGCTGTGGCACGGCAAACGGGTCGAAGTCCCCCATATCGCTTCGCCGAATCGAGAACCTATCGCCATCGAGTAGGGCCAACCTCAAGCCTTCGAGCGATGGAGGGCCCGCCATCTTCACCCAGGTATAGTGTGATCCGGGGTAGCGGTCTCCGTCTGGAGCGCATGGAGGATGGAAGTCCGACCCCAGCACCTCCGCCCACATCGTGTTTCGATGTCGGTAGACCTCGGGCTTTCTGGAACCAGGATCGAGAGTCTCCATGGCAAGAATCCCATCCACCTCAAGAACCTGAGCCACCGTCTTGAAATCGATCTCGGTTACCGCGGAACTGTTCTCCTTTAGACGTAGCAACCCCTTCTTCTGGTCCGTGTGGGCCGGAATTGGGATACCTCCCCCACTCAGGACCGCTTCGACCACCTCAACGGCAGACTTTCGAGTAACTCCATCGCTGTCTCCCTTCCTGTCGTCGTACGAGACCGCTCCCAGCAGGGTATCGATGTCGCCTGTGGATCTCTCGGGCCCAAAGATCGCCAGGAGGTGGAATCCGCCGTTGACCGACAACTCGACACCGGGAAACAGATGTAGCGGCCGGAAGCTCGCGGGACGGTCTTCCTCGATCTCAGCGAGCGCCTCTTTGAGTCTGTCAATCCACTCTCCCGAGTTGTGATCGGTTATCGCCACGCAGTCCACTTCGGCGCGCATGAAGCCGAGCAGCCAGTCCCTCGGTGTAACTGCTTCCGATGTGGCAGTATCCGGTTCCCTTCCATCCACCGAAGCCGGGGTATGCGTATGAAAATCGAACTTCCACCAACGGGCGCCCGGGTAGGGCCATGTGGAATCCCGACGAGCCGAACCGCTCACCCCGCCCACCTACCTCAGCGGATCCACCACGTCGAGAAACGGAAACCGGTGAAACCCGGTATCCCGCGTGCAGATCCTGCTCACCCCGTGCTCCCGCATCAGAACCGCCGTGTGCAGATCATACATCTGGTTCCCGCGCACGTCCGGCAGCTCCGCCACCGTCTGCTCCAGCACCACCGCATGTCGGCGCGTCGGAAGGAGGAGCGTGATCCCCGACGATCCCACGAGCGCCGCGACGAACCCGCGCGCCTCCGCCGGTGTCCACGGCGACCGGAAGACCCGACGATGCGTGCTGGCCCGAAGGAACTCATAGCAGATGTTCCAGGTCAGGAAGACCGGCGACGGACTCCGCCGGGCGGCCTCGATCCGGCTGCGGCAGGGCTCGTGATGCTCGGAGTCCCGGTCCGCCGCGTAGAGCAGCACGTTCGTGTCGAATACCAGCACGTCACTCGCCCTCCATCATCCCGTACAACTCCTCCCGGTTCGCGATGTCGACCCGCTGTCCCCCGCTTTGCCACGACGGTAGAGGTGGCAGGGGCTTCGCGTCGTCTGTCCCCTCACCGGGGTCGGCAAGCACCAGCCGCAGCCCCGCCTCGACCAGCGAAGACATGGTGGTCCGGCGCCGGGCGGCCTCCTCACGCAGGCGCCGCATGACCGTGTCATCAATGTTGAGAGTCGTCTTCATACCGATAACCATATGTACCATATGGCGATATGGCAACTCCCGCGCCGACATCCCGAGAGCCTGCCCGGCCCCTATCTTCGTCGGTACCGGGAATCCGGTCAATCACCGCAACTCCAAACAGGCCATCCGTCCGAACCGACTTCACCCGATGAAGCTCGAAGACGTCCACCCGTACGGCCGCGTAGAAGGCGTCCGCCCTGAGGGAGCTCTCCGGCAACGAAGAGGTCCAGGAGCTGCTCGTGGCGAAGGGAGCGCGAGAGGTTGGCCTTGAGGGCGGAGATTGAGACGGTGGTCATAGTACCAATCAAGTCTCGGCAATATGACCAATCACGTCAGAGCATGCGCGAGGGGGGTTGCCTCCCCGACGGTATCCGCCCTGACTTGACCCCCCATTC
>CAZTOF010000211.1:0-2678 GCA_964615515.1 uncultured Gemmatimonadaceae bacterium | reverse complement strand
CAAGAGCCAGCCGTCCAGGAGTACGTTCGGCGCGTGCATGCTGGCAGAAACGCTCCGCGAACTCCGGATCCCGAACAGCTAACCATCGATCCCACAAACACATAGAAAGGTGGTGCAGTATGTCACTGGTTCGGGCGGGCCCTGGAGGATGAGGTTCTTGCGGCGCCGCAGGGAGGTGAGGAGGCGGTCGAAGTGGGCGGGGCGGATGAAGAGGTCTTGGTGGGCGTCTTTGGTGGTGTAGGGCTCCGGGGGTGGAGGCGGGTCGATCCGTTGAAGGACCATGAGCCACAGGTATAGCCGCACCCAATTCGCATACCCTTGACCAAAGCCGGTCAGCCTTTTCGCGGCCCAACCTCCCCCCCAGTACGGCCCCAGTGGTATCTCTTGCGGGCAGCGCTGCCAATCCACGGAGCGAGTGTGAACGCGATAGCGGTTCGCGTCGGGATCGTAGCGGTACTCGCCGGTAATCCGGCCCCAGCCCAGCAAGTAACGGCCGTTCTTCCGGCTCGCGATCACGAGGTCCCCGACTTCCATTCCGCTGGCGAACCCCCGGAGGAATCCGACCCTGTTGGAAGGGTTTGGGCCGTACCCCTGGTCGACCAGTTCCTGATGGATCTCCTCCGCGGACCTCCGCAGATCTCCGCAAGCGTCCCAGCCGATCGACGCGACGCCGTCCTCGAGCACGCCAGGCCACATGCGTTCTCCGCTCACGTTCATGTTCATCAGCCACCAGTTCCCGTCGCCCAACTGCTCCCGGAACCAGGATTCGGCCTTCTCGTCATCCCAGAACTCGACATACGGCGAGCGGTAGAAGTGAACTTCCGAATCGTCGGATGCGGCTTCCAGGCTCTGCCGAATCTCCAGAATCGCCTTGTCGACGGCGACCGGGTCGGCAGCGTCCCTAGCCCCGAGGCGGATGATCTTCTTCTTGTGACGGCTCGAAACGATCGGCTCGAAACTGTCTGGGAAGATCAGGAAGAGAAGGGCGTGTCGGAAAATGCTATTGTCGGCGAACTCGGTGGAGTCGAGCCAAGACGCGAACTCCCACGGATCCCGGGATACGACGTGCCGTCGGTCGGCATCCAGCGAGAACCAATCGAGCATTGCGACGACGAAGAACCGGTACTCCTTCCACCCCAATTGGTGGTAGGCCGCACCCACATTGACGACTCCCACTCCGAGCACATCGTCTCCCAAGAGATCGTGATCCCCCGCGAGATCTTCCCCCGACCAGCGCCAGACTTCGCGAACGCGCTGTAACTTCGTGCCGGGTGCCATTGCCCGCCGGGCGGCGATCAGGTAATACAGCCAGGTCATCTCGGCCCATAGGCACTTGACTTCTGCGGCCCCTGGGCGGAGCTGGCGTTCGAGCCTGATCCGAAAGGAATCCCCAGGGGTGTCGTCCAGATGCTCCACATACAGTCGCCGCAACTCCTCGAAGTTCCCGCGTGTCCACAGGGACCACTCGGTGAAGAGGGATCCTTCACCGAGCAGGCAGCGATCCTTCCAGTGTTCGGCGGCGGCGAGGATCCGCTGGGCATCCCTAAATCGGGCCAATTGTCGTCTCCGGTCAGTGTGTCTGAGGCCGACTGCTCCATAGTGTTCGTGGCGGAGAACGGGGGCGCAACGGTCGGTTCAAATCGGTGAATGGTAACCGTGAAGCTGTAAAGTGGAGTTGTCACAATGTCAAGTGAAGTCAACCATCTCACCCGCCCCCACACCCCTTGAACACTACCTCCCGATGATACTCCAGGAACCGCCGGTGCGGCCGGTGGATCTCCTGCTCCGGCACCCGCAGCCGCCCGTCGGGGTTCACCAGCGACAGCACGTTGCCGGGGACCGCGTTCCTCTTGAAGAGCAGGCTGTAGTCGTCGTCGATCGAGATCAGGCCGCGGTCGAACATCCAGTGGAAGGTGGAGCTGAGCGCGACACCGTTGCGGAGGCTGTCCGGTCCGTCGGCGTGCACGGGCCGGATGTGCGCGGCTTGGCCCTCGGCCCGCCCGCCGCCGTTGATGATCCTGAGACCGCTGACCGCGCAGGTGTTGTCGTAGGCCCGCTTGATGCCCGTGGCGAACACCCGGTCGCGAAACGGCCGCCGTGACAGTCGCTCGATGGTGGGCCGATCCGCCAGTTCCAGCAGACCGGGACCGCGGCGCACCCCTTCGCGGATGCCGAATCGCTCGCGCTCGGCGGCTCCGGTCTCGAACCCCGCGGCCAGGATCATGCCGTACTCGGCGTCCGGCAGGAGCCTGACCGAACGCCCGAACCTGCCCTTGTTCGTCGAACCGTCTTCCTTCCGCAGTCCGCTCTCGTAGAAGAAGTCGCGCTCGCGGAAGGGAACCGGACGGTCGAATTCCAGATAGTCCTCCACGTACGCGTAGTAGTGATTGGCCCGGCGCGGATCGGCATCGACGCGCACGATCCGCGCCGTCGCGAAATACGACTGGCGACCTCCGCTGCTGGACAGGTGGGCGCTGGTGCGACGGGGTTCGTAGTAGACGATCCAGTCGCCGAGCGCGGCCCGCGCCGCTTTTAGGTAGTTCCCGTCCGTTTTCTACCCTCGCGGAGCCCTCGGCCCTCGAGTATTTCGGTATGTATACGGGGGTGAGGACCGTTTCGGGCGCAAACGGGCGGTCGAAACGGCGGATTTCGGGCGAATCGGGCCGCTTCGGGGCCGG
>CAZTOF010000210.1:0-1616 GCA_964615515.1 uncultured Gemmatimonadaceae bacterium | reverse complement strand
CCTCGTTGCGCACCGAGGCCAGCGCCTGGTGGGAGCGCGCCGCCGAAATGCGGGCGTTCCACCACGACGCTCCGTAACTCAGCTCCGCGAACGGCGAAAGCTCCGTCGCCAGCCCCACGAAGCGGTCCAGCCGCAAGCCTCCGCGGGTCGAGAACCCGTGGCGCAGAGGAACCTCGACGCTCGAATGGACCGCCAGCCGCCAGCGGGTCTCGCGCAACACCAGGGGATGGAGGAAGTCGGAGAGGTCCAGGTCCAAGTCCCAGGAACAATTGCGGTAACAGTCTTCGGTGAAACGGACGTCATGGTCCGCCGCGAACCTTATTGCCTGGGCTCCGGCGATGATCTTCGCGCCGGGGGCGTGCAGGGTCACCTTCAGGTCGGCGCGACTCTCCCCCATCGACCCGTGGCCGAACAGTCCCGTGTCCGGGGGGGGGTCATACAACTCGCCGTCGTCGTCACTGGCCCGAGAATAGTCCTCGACGCGCATCAGGTCGCTGGCGAACCGGCTGTGCCCCAGGGTGGCGTCCACGATCCCGGTCTCCCCCCACCGGGTGCGGTAGTGAGCCGACAAGGCGGCGTTGCCCCACGTCATCACCATCTCTCTGGTCACATCTTCCCGCACGTCGACATCGTCCAGGGACTCCGAGTTCAGGTAGCCGCTCACCGACAAGCGGCGGACCCCACCCAAGTCCGCCGTCACCTTGGCGTGCAGATCCCGAAAGAAGTACGGAATGTGCCCATCAATGATCCCCGTCTTGTCGAGCCCCCGCGCCAAGGCGTCGATCCAGGTCCGGCGGCCGTCCACCAGGTACGACACGCTCCCACCCACCGGCCCCTCCACCGACAGCCGGGCGGACGCGATTCCCAAAGCACCGGATGCCCGCATCCGGTCCCGGGAACCGTCCCGGGTCGCGATGTCGATGGCACCCGACAGCGACCCGATGGCAAAGCCGTCGCCACCCGACCCCGCAATGAGACTCGCACGCTCCACCACCTCCGCGTTGACCGCGGAGAAGAAGCCGCCCAGGTGGAACGCGTTGAAGAGCCGCACGCCGTCGAGCAGCACAGGCGTGCCGTCGCTCGTGCCGCCCCGGACGAAGGGGACCGACATGTAGTCCGAGGACGCGGACGCGGAGGGCGAGACCGCCGTCGCGCGCAGTACGTCCGTCTCCAGGATCGTCGGGAGGCTCCGCAGAAGCACAGAATCAATCACGAAGGCGTCCCGGGACAACGACAGCGGGTCTCCGGCACGGCCGCCCGCAGTCACCTCGAGGCCCTCCAGGCCGAACGGCGACGGCGCCAGAAGGACGTGTACCGGGTCGGAGGGCACGGCCTCGTAGGTGTGGGTCCAGATGGCGTAGCCGAATGCACTCACCTCGATACGTACCGGTCCTGCGGTCGACACCCCCGGCACCACGAACGCCCCGAAGCGGTCGGAAACCGCCGATCCCGTGACCGCCTCGACCCCCGCTGTCGCGACCGCGACCCGGGCGAAGGCGATCGGTTCCAGGTCGACGCTGTCGCGGACCACGCCGGTCAGCGTTGCCTGCTGCAGGGCTGCGATCAGGACGGTGGTGCTACTCATTCGGAACACCTTTCGTTCATGAGCCTGGGGG
>CAZTOF010000209.1:0-2554 GCA_964615515.1 uncultured Gemmatimonadaceae bacterium | reverse complement strand
GTCCTCCCCTTCGGCCACCTCCCCCTCGCGCTCCTCGAACTCGGCCACCGACGGCGCCGCGAGCCGGGTCACGTCGAATGAGTAGGCGAACGGCTCGACACCCCTCTCCCTCAGTGCGGCCAGCTTCTCCAGCCGCGCCTTCACGACCCTCGAAAGGTCTTCGCTCGCGGCCATGCTGCTACGCCACCCGCGCCCCGCCGAACTTCTTCAGATAGGCCTCGATGAAAGGGTCCAGCGCACCGTCCATCACCGCGCCAACGTCGCCCTTCTTCACTCCGGTCCGGTGGTCGTTGACCATCGTGTAGGGGGCGAAGACGTACGAACGGATCTGGTTCCCCCACGCGATCTCCGTCTTGGACGACTCGATCGCCTGCTTCTCCCTCTCCCTTTCCTCGCGGGCTCGCTGGTAGAGCGCCGCCCTGAGCATCTTCATCGCCGTGGAGCGGTTCTTGTGCTGCGACCGTTCCTGCTGGCACGACACCACGATCCCGGTCGGCTGATGGGTGATGCGGATGGCGGAATCGGTCTTGTTGACGTGCTGTCCCCCCGCACCCGAGGCGCGAAAGGTGTCGACGCGCAGATCGGACTCGTCAATGTCGATCTCGATCTCCTCGTCCAGCACGGGGTAGACGAAGACGGAGGCGAAGGAGGTGTGCCGTCGCGACTGCGAGTCGAAGGGCGAGATCCGCACCAGGCGGTGGATCCCCTTCTCCGCACGGAGGTAGCCGTAGGCGTGGTCCCCGGTGATTTCGATCGTCACGCTCTTGATCCCGGCCTCTTCGGCGGGCTGGAGATCCAGCACCTCGAGACCGAACCCCCGCCGTTCGGCCCAGCGCATGTACATGCGGGACAGCATCTCGGCCCAGTCCTGCGACTCCAGCCCCCCCGCCCCCGGATGAATGGTCAGCATGGCTTCGCGGTGGTCGTCCTCACCCTGCAGCATCGTCCTCAGTTCCAGCCGGCCGATACCCTCCTCGAGCGCCAGGAGTTCCTGCCGCCACTCCTCCTCCAGCTCCGCGTCCTCCTCTCCGGCCAGGAGCTCGCTCAGTTCGCCCAGCTCCTCGGCCCTGGCGCGGAGTGCCCTCCACGGCTCCACCCAGCCCTTGAGCAGGTTGGCATCGCCGATGATCCGGCGCGCCTGCTCGCGATCGTCCCAGAAACCCTGTCCGGCCATCTTCCGGTCGAGGGAGGCGAGCCGGTCGCTGCGGACGTCGATGTCAAAGATACCCCCGGAGTTCCTCGATCCGTCGAATGGCGGCGCGAAGCCGCTGGGGTGCTTCCTGAGCTGTCGCCATGGGGTTTGCCGCACCTGCGTTGAAGGATGAAATGGGAAAAACAGGGGAGACCCCTGCTCCGAAACATAAGGGAGCACCGCTCCTGGTGCCCGCCCGGAATCTCCAGGGCCCGCTCCGCTAAAACGACACACCCAGCGAAAAGTGTATCGGCTGGTCGTCCCGGGTGAACGTCGAACGCGTCAGGTACTTGGCCATGTTCAGGTCGAAACGGTCGAACCGGAAGCCCAGGCCGACGGTCGCGCCGTCCGTCTCGTCGAGCTGTTCTTCCGCGTAGCCGGCCCGTACGTGCACGTAGCCGGCCCGCACATGGACGATACCCGCAGCCGAGAAGTTCAGCCCGAGGTGCACGGACGGGGAACCCGGGTCGCGCAAGCGGTCTTCCGCCTCCACCGCGAGCCACAGATCCATCATCCCGTCGTCCACGAAACGATGCAGCACCTCGTACGCGACCGCGAAGCGGAGACGGGTCGGCAGCAGTTCGGAGTGTTCCTCGTCCTGGGTGCGGAATTCGGTGCCGGCGTGCGCCAGCATCCCGCCGAAGCGCAACGGAAGTCCCGCCAGGGGCTGCGCCTGCACGCCCACATCCACCGCGTTCGCCGAACTCGTGGTCAGGTAGTCCTCGCACACGCCCTGGCAACCTACCCGGAACTGCACCAGCTTCACGTTGACGCCCGCGTTGATCCGGCCGGGAAGGGACGCGGCGAAGCTGGCGATCCCCAGGTGATTGCGCGTCGTGATCCGGCCCAGGTCGGTGCCGTTGGGGTCGGTGATCTTCTGGTCGCCGATGTCGAACAGGTAGTACGAGAGGCCCAGGGTTCCCACGCGTGCCCAGGGGAGCAACACGTTCAAAGCCATCGCCGGTCCCGCCGGCTGGAAGCCGCTGTACACCAGGGCCCGGCGCTCGGACTGCGCCGCCAGTCCCGCCGGATTCCAGAACGCCGCCTCTTCGCTCTGGAGCGCGGTCATCGCACGGCCCTGTCCGACTCCCTGCGCGCCCACCGGCAACAACAGCCACAGGGCCCCTTCCAGAATCGTACCCGTGTCGGGTGCCTCCTGTGCATGGCCGCCTCCCGGCGCCAACGCCGTGAACAGCCCCAGAAGCGCGAGACCGGTGCCCCGCCGGACGAGGTCAGCGGTCGTCATCGGGCACGCCGTATCCGAATTTCATGAGCCCCTCTTTCTTTCGCTTCCACCCGTCCCAGACCCTCACCCACAGGTCAAGATACACCCGTCGGCCCAAAAGGTGCTCTATCCTGGTC
>CAZTOF010000208.1:0-3110 GCA_964615515.1 uncultured Gemmatimonadaceae bacterium | reverse complement strand
GGCTGACGACCTTCGAGAGGTCCGGGAGGTCCGACACATTGGCCGTCTACTATGCGGTTCGCAGGGGCGACATGACCGGACGGCCGCGTCGGGTCCTCCTCCCGAAATCCATATCGTTTCACGATGCGACGGACACGCATGTGTGGGGTGTCTGGAGGGACTCGCTCGACGTGCCCCATGTGGTGGGCCGGAGACTGGTTCCTCCGTCGTAGTTGTAACGGCATGTAAAGTGGAGTTTACAATGTGTCAATCACAGTTGACACTGATCGACGCTGAGAGCGGTGGCGCCGACTCAGTCCTCACTCGGCTTTCGAGTGGCCGGGGCAAGGTGGTGGTGATACGGCCGTCAAGTATAGTGGAACCCACCCGTGTGCTTCAGGTAGAGCTGCAGCTGGGGCCAGGGAATGAAGACCCGCCATTGGCTCAAGAAGCCGTTGGCGCCCGAGGGAACCAGGCGTTCGCCAACACCAAGGTACACGAACAATCTGCCTGGGAGCGGATAGGGCTCCCATCCGACAGGAACATGAAAGACCATTCGGTAGCCGCTATTCGATCCCATCGGCGCCGGGGCGAACCGGAAACCGAATCCGGCGGACAGTCCGGAATCCTCCGCGGTCTGCCGGACGTTGAAGCCGAAGCTGGGCCTCACTCTCCTGCGGCCATCGGCCTGTTTGTAAGTCGGGAGGCCGACCACCACCTCCATTTCGGTCCTGCCACGGTTGTGACCGTCGCGGGGATCCTCGGTGCTGCCCAGGTGCATTCCCCCGTGGACCGCCACAGTGGTTCCGCCCCCGATCGACAGGCCAAGGGACCAGTACTGGGCCGTCGCGTCGGCGGGAAGGAGGACGGCGACGAGCGCAAGCAGGTTGACTGCGAAGGTGGATCGGCGGGCCATGGTCTTTCTCCTGTGGATGTCGAGCGCTTTCGGGTTGAGGCCTCATCCATGCGGGCCAACTTCGAGGATGCTCTCCTCTACGCTTGACGTAGTTCTCCGGGTTTCGGAATGACGGGGTGGAGCGGGCGGGCCTCGAAGACGGTGCGCCTGGCTCCCGCCATGGGGCTGCTGTGGCGAGGGAAGTCGGTTTCCGGCGCCGACTTTTCAGCCGATCGGGAAGACGGCCCCGGCGCGTAGCGTCAGAGTCCGGTTCTTCGCGAACTCATCACCCTCGAACTCATCACCCTTGGCATCGACGGTGTTCAGGAGTCCCAGGGTGTACACCACACCGACCGACAACGCCAGTCCGTCCGACAGTCGGATCTCGGCCTCGGCCCCACCGGCAACCCCGAAGTCGAAGTCCTTCGGTGGGACCTCGCAGTCCTGGCTCCTCTCCTCAAGGGTCGCCTTGCAGGACACTCGTATACCCAGAGCAGGGCCCGCCACCAGGTGGAGCGAGGTGCGGTCCCCCAGCGGGAGCGGCCTGTCCAGCAGACCGGTGAATTCGATGTAGTCCCGGCTCAGGTCCGCGGGGCCGAAGGCAAACCCCTTCTGGGAGTACGCGGCACCCAACTGAACGCGCCATCCTTCCGCCACCGGGAACCCGGCGGAGAGCCCCAGCGCCATTCGTGTGACGGACTCGATGGCGTCGTTTGGCTCGGACGCGCTCACGGTAGCCATGTTCAAGCCTCCGGTTACGGTGAGCGTGGTCTGCCCGGACGCCGGTGCGGCGGGCAGAAGGGCCGACAGGGCAGCGAAGAACAACAGTGTGAAACGGTTCATTGGAAAATCCTCCTCTCCTCGGGGGAGTTGCGAAACGGGGCGCCGCAGTTGTTTGCACACCGCGAGATGTCTTGGTGGGGTGTGGCTCCCTTCAGTTGACGATGAGCTCGACCCAGTCGTAGATGGCCGTGAGCCCTTGCCGGTCTATGTCGACACGGACGTCGAACAACATGCCGAGTTCGAGTCGGCCGTGGAGCTTCCGCGAGACGCCGTCGTTCGAGCCTCCCGGCCTCACTCCGTTCATCAGCCACGGGCCGTTTTCGCCGATGCGGATAAACATGCGGTCCCCCTCCATCCAGATGTGGAACTCCTGCAAGACGCCTACTTCGATCTCGTCGCTCCATCCCCACTGGTCGTCCGCACGCCCATGCCGCCTGCAGTCAAAATCCAAGAGGCAACGACCAAGCTCCCAGTTGATGCTGTCGGTGGCGGCCGGGTGGCCGATACTGAAGTAGTAGCCACTCATTTCGTTGCCCGCAGCCTGCCACTTGACCGCGGCCACACCGAGGCTGTCCGCACTCGCCATCGACACCTTGATCTTCCAGTCGGTGGCTACCGGGGCGTCCCCGGTGTGGCGCTGAACGTAGCCCTCGAGGACCGTGTCCGGGGACACGTGCAGACGACCGTCCTCGATGGACACATCGGCGCGAATGACCGTCCAGTCGTCCAGGCTGGCGGCTGAGTCGAAGTCGTCCCGGAACGACGTCACGGGCACCGGAATCTCGATGGGAGCGCTTCCCTCCACCGATTCCCAGCCGTCGTTCGCAATCACCGTCACCTCCGTCGGGCCCGGCGCGCGGCCGGAAAGGCGGAGACGGGGGCCATCGACGACAGCGGCGATGGCCCCCGTGTCCGCCGATCCGATCTCGTAGGCCAGGGCGTGTCCATCCGGGTCCTCGAAGTGGTCGGCCAGGGTCACGAACAGCGTGTCCCCGATCAGGACGGTCAGCGTGTCGAAGGGCGTCCCGAGCTCGGGGGGCCGGTTCGGAACCGTCACCCCGAAGCGCAACTGGGCCTGGAGGTCATCGGGATCCGTCGCGGTCACGGTGACCGTCGCCTCCCCTACCGCCACTCCCCGCACCACGATCTTCTCCTGCCCGAGGGGTGCCGCCGCGACGGCGGAATCCGAGGACTCCGCCGTCAGGGTGAGCCGGTCGCCGTCCGGATCGCTGAAGCAGGGGGTCAGCTGGACCACGCCGCGTATGTTCAGCTCCTGGTCCGGGATGGTGTCGCACGCTTCGGGGGCCTGCGGTCCGCAGCCCCAGGCGGCGAGGATGAGCGCGCTCAGGACAATCCGTGCTTTCCTCATTGATCCGGTACTTCCCTTCCGTTCAGCGTTCCGTGCCTCTGACATCCTACGACCCCCCCCCTTGCAACCCTTGAATGGCGGGTT
>CAZTOF010000207.1:0-3460 GCA_964615515.1 uncultured Gemmatimonadaceae bacterium | reverse complement strand
CCCATTCCGCCCATCCCCCCGGTCAGGATCCAGCGCCCCGCGAGCGACCCGCCGAAGTGGGTCCGGGCCATGGCGCCGAAGGTCTCGTAGGTGCCCTGCAGGATCCCCTGCGTGCCGATGTAGATCCACGAGCCCGCGGTCATCTGGCCGTACATCATGAGGCCGCGCCGCTCCAGTTCGTGGAAGTGCTCCCAGGTGGCCCAGCGGCCGACCAGGTTCGAGTTGGCGATGAGAACGCGGGGGGCGTGCGCGTGGGTGCGGAAGACGCCGACGGGCTTGCCGGACTGGACGAGGAGGGTCTCGTCGCCGGCGAGGGTCTCGAGGGTGGCGACGATGGCGTCGAAGGCGGCCCAGTTGCGCGCGGCGCGGCCGGTTCCGCCGTAGACGACCAGGTCGCCGGGTCTCTCCGCCACCTCGGGGTCGAGGTTGTTCATGAGCATGCGGAGCGCGGCCTCCTGGGTCCATCCCCTGCAGCGCAGGGTAGGGCCGCGGGGGGCGCGGACGGTGCGGGCCTGCGTCGTCTCAGGGGCCATGGGGCGCCAGCAGTCCGGAGTGGGCCAGAGCGCCGTCGCACACCAGCGCGGCGAGCGACGCGATGTCGCCGCTCAGCACCCGGTCTCGGTCGAGGCGGGAGACCCGGCTCCGCACCGTCCGCAGCGCCTCCTCCACTCCCTGTCCGGCGCGCAGCGGGCGGTGGAACTCGACGGCCTGGGCGGCGCACAGCAATTCCACCGCGAGCACGAGCTCCAGCTGTTCCATCGCCCGGCGCGACTTCCGGGCCGCCGCCATCCCCATGGACACGTGGTCCTCCTGCGCGGCGCTCGTCGACACCGAGTCGATGCTGGCGGGCGAGGCCAGGACGCGCATCTCGGAGAGCGCATCGGCCGCGGCGACCTGCGCGACCATGAGCCCCGAGCGGGTGCCGGGCTTCGGCGTCAGGAAGGCGGGGAGGCCGGACAGGTCCGGGTTGAGCAGGCGGTCGATGCGGCGTTCGGAGATCGAAGCCAGATCGGCGGCCGCAATGGCGACGAGGTCGAGGCACTGGGCGATGATCTGGGCGTGGAAGTTGCCGCCGCTGAGTACGCATGCGCCGGCGGGCGGGTGTTCACCCTCCGGGCCGGACCGTGAACGCTCGGCCGCCGGTTCCGGCCGGGCGCCCGGCGACTCCCCGACGTACCGGGCAGGGAGCACCAGCGGATTATCGGTCGTGGAGTTGGCTTCGGTGGTGAGGATGCGGCGCGCGTACGCGTGGGCTTCGCGGGCCGCGCCGTGCACCTGGGGCATGCAGCGCAGCGAGTACGCATCCTGCACCCGGGGGTCGCCCGTGCGGTGCGACTCGCGGATCTCCGAGCCCCGCAGCAGAGCCCGCAGGCGGCGGGCGCTCTCGACCTGCCCCGGATGGGGACGGGAGGCGTGAATCTCGGGGCGGAAGGCGCCGGGCGTCCCCCGGAGCCCCTCCAGGGACATGGCGCCCGCGACATCGGCCGTGTCGAGGGCGCGGCCGAAGCGGCGAAGCGCCAGCGCACCGATTCCGGTCGTGGCCTGGGTCCCGTTCAGCAGGGCCAACGCCTCCTTCTCGAGCAGTTCCAGCGGGGCGATACCAGCTTCCGTCAGCAGCTCGGCCGCATCCGCGTCACGCCCCCCCGCCTCCGCCCGGCCCTCTCCCGTCAGCGCCAGGGCGACGTGCGCCAGCGGCACGAGGTCACCGCTCGCTCCCACGGAACCGGTTTCCGGGACCACGGGGTGCACCTCGCCGTTGAGCAGTTCCAGCAACCGCTCGACAACCACCTGGCGGCACCCCGACTCCCCCCGCGCCAGGGTGTTGGCCCGCAGAAGCATGATCGCGCGGACCTCCTCCGCCGGGAGCGGCGGCCCGGCCCCGGCCGCGTGGCTCCGCACCAGGTTGCGCTGCAGCGCGCGCTGCTCGCTCCGGGGGATGCGCACGTCGGCGAGCCGCCCGAAACCGGTGTTGACGCCGTAGACGGGCGCTCCCTCCGCGATGAGGCGCTCCAGCAGGGCGCGCGAGGCCCGTACCCTCTCCGCCGCGGCCGCATCGAGCCGCACCCGGACCCGGTCGCGCGCCACGGCCTCGACCTGTGCAAGCGTGAGCGTGCCGCCATCGATCGTGATCACGCGCCCCGCCTCGCCTCCCGTTTCCGTTTCCGGGCTTCCCGATGCACTTCGAATTCCTTCCGTGTCAGTGTACGGTTCCTCTTCCTTCACCCTTCCCCCGGTTCGACGCCCAGCCCGTCGGCGGGCCGGGGCGTCGCAACCCATTGCCCGCAGGGGAAGCTACCTCCAGCTTCACAACCGAGCCATCCACACGGAGAAGATGACATGTCCCGCGCGACGCACAGCCCAACCCTTGCAGCCGGTGGATACACTTCCACAATGTCAACTCTAGTTGACATAATGTAATGTTCTCATTACATCGCGAACGGGTAAGCGAGCGGCCTGGGAAGCCGCGGAGAAACCCGCGCCAGCACCGAGAGCGGCGAGGCGCCGGACCGGCAAGGCGCCTTGAAGGGGGAATGGCTGCATTCTGCACGGTAGCCTCCGCCTTCCTGACCGCGGGCGCCGCGGCCGCGCAGGACGAATTCGGACGGATGGTCGCCGTGTCGGGGAAGACGGTGATCGTCGGCAAGCCGGGCGCCGCCCGTGGACCTGCCGCGCTCTACCGGTTCGAGCGGGCACGCTCCGGTTCCTGGATCCTGGCCGGCACGGTTTCGCCTCCGGGGACCGCCGAGAGCGGGTTCAGGCTGGGGCCTTCCATGCAGTTGCGCGGGGAGCGTCTGGTCGTGGGTTCGGCCGACCCCGAAGTCGGGTTGGGGGCGCACCTGTTCCGGCATACCCGTCGCGGCCTGGAGTACGAGAACGGTCTCGAGCTGCATGGGCCTCCCGATCCGGGGCCCGCGGCGAAACCCGGCGGACCGGGCGGTACGGCGGCGGACTTCGCGGCAATCATGCGGATTCTCCAGCCTCCCGTCCGGACGGTCGCACTCTCCCGCGACAGGGTGGTGGTTTCGGTGGCCGCCGGCGCGGCGGTTCCGGCCGGTGTGCGAATCTACCAGAGGGCCGACGGGCGGGGGTGGCGCATGTCAGACGTGCTCCCGCCGCCCGGACCCGCGTCGGAGTTCGGTGACTTCGGGGCCGCGCTGGCGCTGTACCGCGACGAGGTGCTGGTGTCCTCCCCCGGCGCGGCCCGGGCCGGACAGGTGTTCGTGTACCGGCCCGGCGACAGTCCGCTGGGCAACGCCACTCTCGCCCCCGTGGATTCGCTGGAGGCGGGAGCCCGCTTCGGCGCGGCACTCGCGGTGGAGGGCCGTCGCCTCCTGATCGGCGCTCCCGGCGCACGCCGGGGTTCCGGCCTGGTCTACGCCTACCGGCGGTTCAACAACGGCGAATGGGAGCTACACCAGGCGCTCGCGCCGGATTCGACGGACGGGCGGGACGTGGAGGA
>CAZTOF010000206.1:0-2148 GCA_964615515.1 uncultured Gemmatimonadaceae bacterium | reverse complement strand
GTGCGGCGCGACCGGGTCACCGGCGTCGAGCTGGAAACGACCGCTGGAGCTGCCGGCGGCGAGAGGCTGGACGCGCGAGCGGTCGTGGTGACCACCGGGACCTTCCTGAACGGGCTGGTTCACGTGGGATCGAAGCGCACGCCGGCCGGGCGGGCGGGGGAGCCGCCGTCTCGTCATCTGGCGGAATCGTTGAAGGCGCTCGGCCTGCCGTGGGGCCGGCTGAAGACAGGAACGCCCCCCCGGCTCCACCGGCGGAGCATTCGCTTCGACAGGCTCGAGAAGGCGCACGGCGACGAGCGGCCGGTGCCGTTCTCGTTCATGACCGGCGGCATCGACAGGGAGCAGATCGAATGCCACCAGATGCATACGACCGCGCGCGTGCATGACATCGTACGGGCCAACATCCACCGGTCGCCGCTCTACAACGGTCAGATCGAGGGGATCGGGCCGCGCTATTGTCCTTCGCTCGAGGACAAGGTCATGCGATTCCCCCATCACGAGCGGCACCACATCTTTCTGGAGCCGGAGGGGGTCGATGTCGACGAGGTCTACGTCAACGGGTATTCGATGAGCCTGCCGGTGGACGTCCAGGAATCGCTCGTGCGGGCCCTCCCGGGGCTCGAGGATGCGGTGATGATGCGGCCGGGCTACGCGGTGGAGTACGACTTCGTGCAACCGACGGCGTTGTCGCGGAGCTACGAGGCGAAGAGCGTGGCGGGGCTGTTCCTGGCGGGGCAGGTAAACGGAACCTCGGGGTACGAGGAGGCGGCCGGTCAGGGAATCATGGCCGGAATCAACGCGGCGCTCGCCGTGGCGGGGGAGGAGCCGTTCGTGCTCGGTCGGGAGGAGGCCTACCTGGGAGTGCTGGCCGACGACCTGACGACGCGCGGGTGTCTGGAACCGTACCGGATGTTCACGTCGCGGGCCGAGTATCGACTGCTGCTGCGGATCGACAATGCGGACCTGCGACTGACGGAACGCGGCCGCAAGATCGGTCTGGTCGAGGACCGCCGGTGGGCGCGTTTCCAGGAGCGGCGCTCGCGGTTCGAGGAGAACACGCGGCGGGTGGGGAAGACGACGGTGACGCTGGCCGATGGAAGCAGGGCGCGAGCGTCCGTGGCGCTGCGGCGCCCGGATACGAAGCTGGAGCGGATGGCCCGGTCGAATGGGCTGCGGCTGGAGGTGGCGCCCGGTCAGGAGCGGGAGGACCTCTGGAGCGTGGAGACCCACTTCAAGTACGCCGGGTATCTGGAGCGGCAACAGGCGACCATCGAACGCGCGCGGCGGTTGGAACATCGTCGTATTCCGGCGGGGTTTTCCTATGCGGGTCTGCCCGGACTCTCCCGTGAGATCGCGGAGCGGTTGACCCAGACGCGGCCGGAGACGCTGGGGCAGGCGCTGCGGGTTCCCGGGGTGACGCCGGCCGCGGTGGCGCTGATCGGCGCCAAGGTGAATGCGTAGGCAGGTGGTGGTATCCGAGAAGGACCTGGCGGAGCGCCTGATCCGCCGGGCTGCTCATGCCGGGTTGTCCCTGGGGTCCGCGTCGGCAGCGGAGCTCGCTGCGTACGTGGCGCTCCTGCTGCGGTGGAACGCGCGCATGAGTCTGACGGCGCTCGACGGAGGGGACGTCGGGTTGGACCGGTTGGTGATCGAGCCGCTTCTGGCGGTCGGGCAGATTCCGGAGGGGGCGGGGACGCTCGTGGATATCGGCTCGGGCGGTGGTTCTCCGGCGATTCCGATCAAGGTCGCGCGGCCGCGGTTGCTCGTGCGGATGGTGGAGGCGAGGACGCGGAAGGCGGCGTTTCTGCGTGAGGCAGTTCGTCGGTTGAAGTTGGAACGCACCGTGGTGGAGAACTGCAGGTATGAGGAGCTGTGCGAAAGGCCGGAGTTGCAGGAGACCCACGAGGTTCTGACGGTCCGGGGCGTCCGGGTGGACGATAGGGCGGCTGAGTGCTTCTTGCGGTTGGTGAGAGCCGGGGGGACGCTTCTGTTCCTGGGCCGTGCAGGTGTCGAGGCGGACGAGTGGGGCCGTTGGCGTGGGCAGGGGGAGCACGCGCGAGTGCGACCGGTGGAGACCGGAGGCGGTGGGCTGGTCGTGGTCAGGAAAGGTCCGGGGCGGGTGGTCGCCGGCGAGGAGGCGGGAAGGAC
>CAZTOF010000205.1:0-1652 GCA_964615515.1 uncultured Gemmatimonadaceae bacterium | reverse complement strand
ACAGGATATCAACGGACGGCAAGGGACGATGCAACTCGGGTGTGCTCTTGGAAGTGTCTGTCTAGTAACGTGTTATGGATGACATGATGTACCCTACTGGATTGCACGGGACACAGGATATCTAGTTCCGCCGGAACTGGGGAACCTCGAAAACCTTCGGGTGCTGAAGATCAACACCACCTTCCTGAACGGTCCCATTCCGCGCGACTTCACCGACATCCCGCTTTCCATGTTCCATTGGCGCGCAACCGACCTCTGCGCGCCGGACGACGTCGAGTTCAGGGAATGGCTCGCGTCGATCGAAGATCACATGGGGGGCGACACCTGTCCGGGCTCGGGCGAATAGCGCTGCTATTCCCCTCTCGTCGCGCCTTGCCAGCCCGGCGCCTCGCCGCTCTCGGTGCTCGCGGGGCTTTATCCACGGACTGTTAGATTCTCTTCAGCAGCCACTCCAAAACCCAGCGCAAGACGCGCTTCAGGATTTGTGCCATTGGTCTTCCTCGCTTGGAATCGGCACCGTGCGGGACATCGAACGCTGCGGACGGGGCGATCGGAAATCCGTTTCAAGACGGTCGAGCATACTCCCAAGGTTCACCGTCCGGACGCGGGGCGCCAGCGGCATCCCGCTCGTCACGGTGGAATGGGCCCACCCGAGCCGACGGCTGCAGCTCCTCTTCGGCCGGGGCACGCCCGGTACGGAGGAGTGGTGGAGGTGGTCCGTCGAAGGTGCCGACCGGTCAGCCGCCGGTCGCGGCGACCACGGCCGTCACACCGGCCACAGCCAGCCGAAGATCCCGGCCGTGAGCAGCGCGTAGACGAACCCGTCGAGCGCGTGCTTGAAGGCGACCTTTGCGGGGAGCCCGAACCAGATGCTCTCCCGGAAGCCGATGAAGCCATGCGCCATGAAGGCCGCCGTGCCGGTGACCTGGAAGACCCGCAGGCAGGACGCGCCCGCCTCCAGCGTACACGCCGCCAGGTAGGCGACGAAGATCCCGACGACGACCTGGAGCAGGAACGACTTGGCCATCGCCGGCTTCATCTCCAGCACCGACTGCGGGTCGCGCACGCGCAGGATCCCCACCGGCCCGGCGGCCAGCCTCTCCCGGTAGGCCTCGCTGTTCCGTTCGCTGTCCGGAGCCCGGGGAAACATGTACATGCCCGGCCCGGGGATGCTGCCGCGGACCGCGTCCATCAGGGCGTCCTCGTCGTCGGCCGCGGCGAAGTCGTTCCTGTGATGCGGCATGACCATCCAGACCATGGCGCTCGCGGCGAAGACGACGACGGCTGAGAGCAGGATGGGCAGCCAGAGGGCGGTGAGCGGGATCAAGGGTGTCCTCCTGGATAGGGGGGCGATGACAGGTGCCGACAGCGATTTGCGGGATCCGCGGACCGGAGGCCGGAGAGCTGGACCCTCGCGCGCGGCGACGATAATGTTCCGGGGCCGCAGTGGCCAGTCGTGCGGCCGACAGAAAATCCGAAAGGCCTGAATGACGACGATCACCCACGGTTCACGAGCCCACAATTCGCGCGAGCGCGCCGCCCCGGGGACGGAAGCGGGCCGGTTGAGAGCACCGTTGATGGCAACGCATGCGCTGTCAATGCTGGCATTCGCCGCTGCGAGCCTCGCCCCCCCGCCCGCCGCCGCCCAGGCC
>CAZTOF010000204.1:0-2511 GCA_964615515.1 uncultured Gemmatimonadaceae bacterium | reverse complement strand
TCCGCCACTCGCAGCAACCCTGCTTCGGAGGCCAAGACGCATATGCCGCTCGCATCCGTGGTCACGGCGCCGTGTTTCCGCAAGCTGAACTCGCCGACCGGCAGCAGCTCGCGCGTGTGCCAGAACAACTCGTGCTCGGGCGATAGCAGGGCGACGCGCCTGACGATGTCGCTTCGCTCTCCCGCCTGAACAAACGGGATCACGGTAAGGTCGAGCAGCGGCACTTCATGTATCTCGAACGCCTGACGTCCGGTGGCCGGCCATCGGCCGGTCAACCCCAGCGCGGGATCCAGCGCTCCGCCCGGGTCCACCTGCAGGACCATTTCGAGCCCCGGACGGACGATTCGCCCGGGGACCTCGGCGTTGGCCGAGAGGTCGAGATCGCCCTCCTCGAACCCGGTCGGGATCGGCGCCGCGCCCGATGGGATCGTGGCCTCGTGGACGGGAACCTCATCGAGGAAGAACGTCGCCACGACCTCGGGCATGCGCGAGTCGGCGGCGGCGGACGACGCGACGAACACGCGCAGCAGCGCGGGGTCGCCGGCCACCAGGGGCACCGGATAGTCGTTCGACTGAACCGCCTGGACCAGGTACGCGGCCACCGGCTCCTCCGTCCAGCACAGGGCCACGAAGCGGCGGGCCACGGTCTCGAGCCAGGCGAGGTACCGGGGATGGCGCGGCGCGCAGAGCCCCGTCCCCACGACGCTGAACTCCTTCAACTTCGCCAGCGCGGTCAACGATTCCGGAAGTTCGCCCACCAGGTCCGGATTGTGCTGCAGGTGAAGCGTCTCCAGTTGTCCCAGGCTCCCGATCTCCGGCGGCACCGGACCCGAAAGCCGGTTCCCGGCCAGACCGAGGTGATCCAGCCGGCTCAATCGGCTCAACTCCGGCGGTATCGCACCTTCCAGCCGGTTACGGGAGAGGTCGATGTGGCTCAGCCAGGTCAAGGATCCCAACTCCGGCGGGATCGCCCCGGACAGGTCGTTACCCTGGAGTTCCAGATCGTAGAGTTCCGTCAGCGACGCCAGGGCGACCGGGACCGTCCCGGAAAAATTATTGTTCCGCAGGTACAGGCCCCGCAGGGTGGCGACGTTGCCCAGGCCGTCCGGAATGGGTCCGTACAGCCGATTGTCGTTGAACCGCAGAAACTCCAGATGGGGGAATCCGGACCAATCGTTCGGCAGTGTTCCCGAGACTGAGTTGGATGGCAGTTCGATCGCGATGACCCTGCCCGCCTCGTCGGTCTCGATCCCGAACCACTCGTCCAGCGGCGCTTCGGAAAGCCAACCGTCGCGATTCAGCCATCTCGTGCCGCCCAGGGCCTCGTACAGAGCCGCGAGGGATCGTCGTTCGTCGACGCACAGATCCTCCGGGCCCTCCCGCGACGGAATGGCCCGCCACCACGCCCGGAAGCCATCGTCGGGCGGGACGCACAGCGCGGTTCCGCCGTAGTGCAACTCGACCAGCGACAGGGCGGCGAGGCCGAGCGGCAAGGCGCCCGCAAGATCCGCGTTCCCGTTCAGGTCCAGCCGGGCCAGGCGGGACATCCCGCCCCAGTCCGGGGGCAGCCGGCCGCGCAGCCCGTTGTCGCCCAGGCGCAACGCCACCACCCGTCCGTCGCCGTCGGCCGTGACTCCGTACCATTGCCCGACGAACTCCGACGAGCCCCAACCGTCCCGTCTCATCCAGTCTTCACCGCCCGCGGTATTGAACAGCGCCATCAGCGCCGGGACGTCCGCGCTCAAGACCCTGGCCGCGGCGGTTGCCGACGCCGGCCCCGACCGCGCCGTCACTTCCGCACGACCCTCCCGCAGGCCGTAGACGGAGCCGCCGTCATCGGCAACGGCGATAATCGACGGATCGCTGCTCTCCAACGTGAACGGCGCGCCGCTGATGACCCGTCCGCGCTCGTCAAAGACCCGTACGGTGAGCCGAACCGTGTCCGGGGCCGTGACCACCACTTCCTCCGGATCGATGCGAACCGCCGCCGGCCGCGGCGGGGCGGGGTCGACCGGCCCGGGAGGCGTCGGCCCGCCACCCTCGCGACCGCAGGAGACCGTGGCGGCCAGCGCCAGGAGCAAAACAGTCCCACGGGATTCCATTACTCCTCCGCCTCGGGCCGCAGGAGCCCGGAGTCCGGTGCGCTCGACCGTGTGGTCGTCAACCAGGAGCGCCCTCACCACCGCCCTCGCACGCATCCCGGCCGGACCCTCGCAGCCGTCGCACAGCTGCCCACCGCCTCCTGCATCGTCGTCAGGGCCTTCTCTCCTTCAGGACACGAGTTCGACGGACTCGTCGGCCGGATCCACCGGCGCGAGTCCCAGGCGCTCCAGTTCGCGGTTCACCGCGGCCAGTTCCACGCGCCATACCTCGTCGAGCCGGGTCGTGTAGCCCTCGAGCTCGGCCACCATGATCTCGAACACCTCGTACATCCCGCTCCCGGGCCGGCCATCGCCCCGCTCCGACATCGAGAGCAGGTTCGCGAGCCGGTTGTTCACCCGGAACGGGAAG
>CAZTOF010000203.1:0-3159 GCA_964615515.1 uncultured Gemmatimonadaceae bacterium | reverse complement strand
GCCCACGCCAACGCGCGGCACCGCGGCCGCGCGACGCTCCCCACACGCCGGCATCCGACCCCCCACCACACCGCGAGCCACCCAGACCCCACCAAATCGACCTACGCGCAGGTCTCTACAGGGAGATCACCGTCACGGAGCGGCCGTCTGCCGCCTCAAGGACCCGGCCCAGGCGGTCATCACCGCCACGGTCAAGGTGGAGACTCCGTATGCGACGGGCAGCGCCTTCCACATCGGGACGGCCGGTTCGTGACGGCCGCCCACCTCGTCGAAGGCGAGCCGGACGAGGTGGTGCGCAACGAGCGCGTCGACGTGATCGCCGCAGTCAGCGGGTGGGCGAGCCGCGACGACGGCGACTTTGCGATCCTGGTCGCCGAGGCGCCCGGGCTCACGGCGCTAGCGTGGGCGGTGAGGTCCGGGAGGGTGCGAGCGTGGCGGCGGCGGGCTACCCGCTCGGGGAGGGCGAGCAGGCGTCGATCAGCGCGGGAGTCGTCTCGCGGGTGTTCACCGACGAGGCTGGCGTGACGCTGGTGCAGACGGACGCGCCCTCGAACGCTGGCAACGCCGACGGGCCACTCGTCGACGCCTGCGGCCGGGAGGTGGGCGTGGCGAGCTGGAAGTTCGCGCGGGACAACCGCGGGGTCGCGATCGACGGCGTGGCGTTCTTCATCGCCGAGCCGAGCATCGGGGCCTCGCTGGAGCGAATCCGCGAGGCCTGGGTCCTGGGCCAGCCGTAGGCGGCCGTCCCAAGTTTCTGCGCCTGCCGCCGGAAACCACAGCCTCCGCCTTGCTCTGGATTCCGCCTTCCCGACCGTGCCCGGTACCGAACAGCCGAGGAACACGAACGTGCTGTCCAACTTCTACGACGCCCAGCGTCTTGCCTGCGTTTTCGTCGATGGCCGTGTGCGCGACCAGCCGTCGCCCGGATCGGCTTTGCCCTCACCGATGCGGTAGCGCTAGCCGCTCATTCCGGCTTCTCCGTATCAGGCTCCCTGATGGGCTGCTCCGTGCCCGGCTCACCGGATTGCCGCCCCTCCGCGATCTCCAGTGGGCGCTCCCAACGGGTCCACCCGCTCGCGCTCCCGTGCGAGCGCGCCGAGGGCATCGGCAAGCTGAGCTTCGGTCACGTCGACGCGCCGGGGCAGTTCGTCGTCCATCTTCTCTACGGCCTCCGCGCCCAGAACGGACTCAACCCGGTATGCCCCCAGCAGCGCCTCGCGCACGAACCGCGAAAGACGCTTGGTCATCGCGAGGTCGCGCCAGCGTGCGGCGCGGCCGCCCGCATCCATGGGAGCGCTGCGATGTGCGCCCTAGTATTCTGTGCGTACGCGACGCGGGGCGCGGACACCCCGCCAGTTTCGCGATGTCGATCCATTAGGATGCACGGCCCCCACGAAGGGAGACCCTATGATGCGGCAGGTGGAGTGGAGCTTGCATGAAGGGTGCAGCCTGCTGTCGGGCGTTGACCCCGTGGCCAGACAGTTGATTCAGGAAATGGATGCCCGAATCGCACAAAACGCCAAGGACGGCGCGGTGCATCCGAGAACGATGGGATTGATGGTTGTCTGCATTATGACATGCGCCTACTACTGTGAGGTGGCGCTGAAGACACTCCAGACTTCTCTGAACGGCGGAGTCGCCTTCGCCGGGCACGATCTTCAAGAACTTTACGAATGGGCGGAGAAGGCGTACCTGGAAGCATACGGTGATTCGCTGGAGAACGACATTCGCAGTGAAGTTGACGCACTGTACTCGAAGGTACCGCCACATTGGCGCCCCCCGGACATCGAGGGAGTGCTGCGATATGGCCCGCGCAATTTCGAGGAGTGGAGGTACGGCTTCCCAGAGAACTCGTCCGACAGTATGGCCAACGGTGTTCCACATCAGCTCTTCGCCATCGCATCGGGAATATTCTCCGTCTGCTTGAAGCGCAATTCAGAACTGTGGGGCGAGTCTGGAGAGTCCTACCTTGTGCCAAATCCCGATGGAGGCTTCCTCGTGGTCGCGATCGAGTGATCGTCGATCAGCACGTCCGCCTTCAGAAGGCACTCCGCCCGCCGGAGCTGGCTCCACTGGCCGTTGCACGGCGGGGGCGCGCCACCGGCACGATTGCGGATGAGAGGCTGGCCTGCGATTGGATCCGATTGCGGTCGACGGTATCTTCTGGGGGTCATCCCAACCAGAGGAGATCCCGATGGTGACTCACCGTCCAGCCGACGAAATCGCTCGCATCGGTGATGAGATCTACGAGCGCGACATCCGGCAGGGGGTCGAGGCCGACCATCATGGAGCGGCCGTCGTCATCGACGTGGAGAGCGGGACCTAGGCGATGGGTGACACCGTGATCGGTGCACGGGATCACCTGCGTACGAAGCGTCCGGATGCGATTCGTGAACCAATGTCTGGCTGCGCCGGGGTTGGGCATCGGGCACTGCTCGGTGGTCGCCCACTGCGGAATCCCCAGTGATGGAAAGCGTGGTGAACGCGGTCCATGAGGCGGTGCGCACCCTTTCGCTTGAGGGGTCAGGCCGGGAGACACAGGACATCACGGCCGTGGTCGTCACCGGCTTCATGGGATTCCTGACAGTGACTCCGGCAATTCGCGGTGGAATTGGGACTGCCGTTCGAGGGTACTGCCCGCGCGACGCTTGCCGATGGCAATGAGACGACATCCCCTTACTACGGGGTGGCCGTCCACTGGGATGACCGGATCAGGTATGTGGAGCCAGACGCGGCTGCTCGATGGCCATAACCTGTACGTCTGAAGTCGAGGACGGTGGGCGCGCCGTCATCAAGCCCAAGGCTACAGGCTGAACAGCACCTCAAAGATGGTACTGCCTACCGTCAAGTCAGGCCCACCACTCTCGGCCCAGCGTGACGGTAGGTAGTACCGCGCCGCACTGGTGAGAATCCAGGATCGGAAACCCGTGCTCACATGCCCAGGGCGCTGTAGTCGCCATCCAGGATCAGGCGGACGGAGACGTACAGCCCCAGCATCGGGATCAACACCCAGATGGCGTTCAGGCTGAAGACGTACATGTAGAACTCTCGCATCGTGATGCGGGTGTGCTTCTGTCCCACGAGGAAACTCACCACGTAGAGCGAGGACCCATACACCCACTGCCAGAAGAGCATTACGCCGAGAATACCGCCGGCGAC
>CAZTOF010000202.1:0-1678 GCA_964615515.1 uncultured Gemmatimonadaceae bacterium | reverse complement strand
CCGGGAAGGTTGTCGATCACCGAGGTCACGGCCGTGATGCTCGACTGCTGCCTCATCATCGGCTCCGCGACGAGGTTGCGCGCGAAGACCGTGGGCTCCTCCGCCACCACGCTGATCGGCGTGAGCTGGAAGAAGGGCTGCAAAATGATCTCGACCGTCTCGACCGCGTCCGCGCGGACCGTGACAGGCAGCACCCGCGTCGCATAGCCGAACAGGGTGGCGGTCAACGTGATGTCACCGGACGGCAGGCCGGTGAACTCGAACGCTCCCGCAGCATCCGTGAGGTCTTCGGCATCCACGCCGGGGCCGGTCGCCGTCACCCGGACGCCGGACACGGCGCTGCCGAACACGTCCACGACCGTGCCCCTGATGGTTCCGTCCGACTGCGCGGCCAGCGGCGCCGCGGCCAGCAGGAACAGCAAGGCTGCGCTGGCGCGGATGGGGGCGAATGGGCTGAGGCTCCTCCGAAAGGTTGGCATGGCGACGAAACTCCCCTTCTGCGGACGCTGCGGCATGTAGCTGACTCCCGGGTCCGTTCGGTTGTAGTCGCCAATCAAGTTAGGGGTCACGATGACAATGAGCGAGTGAATGAGCGCGAATGGGGTGGACTCGGCTCCCGCAAGTGACGGACGGCGAAGGGTCCGGTGGGTGTCCGGTCAACCGATGGAACCCAGCGTTCGCAGCCTGGCCCGAGCCCCTTGCTCCCAAGGGTTAGAGACAACATGCTGAACCAACCCCGGCGGTCGTGCCTCCCGACCCCTCCAACTCCCATCACGCAACTGGAGAACCCCCGGCGATGATCCATCAACCGACCAGCGTGGACCAGTCCGACAGGATCGTGCCGATCAACCTGCGCCAGACCGGCTGCACGCCGGTCGAGCTGCTCATTTCAACGAGGGTCCGCAAGTCCCCCTACTGGCATCTGTCGCATGAAGCGGGCTGCTGGCGGGCCACGGTGTACAACCGCATCTACCACCCCCGCGGCTACGTTCGACCCGAGGACGGCGGCGCGGCGGCGGAGCACGAGGCGCTGACCCGGCACGTCACGGTGTGGAATGTCGCGGTGGAGCGGCAGATCCGGGTCAGGGGACCGGACGCCGAACGGTTCACCGACTACTTGATCACCCGGGACGCGACCCGAATCGAGCCGATGCACGCAAAATACGTCATCTGCTGCAACGAGAAGGGCGGCATTCTCAACGATCCCGTACTGCTGCGGCTTGCGGAGGACGAGTTCTGGTTCTCGCTCGCGGACTCCGACCTTCTGTTCTGGCTGCAAGGCGCAAACGTCGGGCTTCGGATGGAGGTGGAGATCGACGAGATCGATGTATGTCCGTTGCAGATCCAAGGGCCGAAGTCGCTCGACCTCATGGCCGATCTGGTGGGCGAGGGCGTGCGGGTGATTCCGTACTACGGGCTCATGGAGGCGGAAATCGCGGGCTGTTCCGTGGTGGTCTCGCAGTCCGGGTTCTCGGGCGAGAAGGGGTACGAGGTCTACCTTCGGGACGCCACGCTGCACGCGGAGAAGCTGTGGCGCGCGGTGCTCGCGGCGGGCGAGGCGCACCGATTGATGGTGATCGCGCCGGGCCATCAGCGCCGGATCCAAGCCGGAATCCTGTCCTGGGGACAGGACATCGACCACGAGACGAGTCCGTTCCAGTGCAACCTGGCCTACCAG
>CAZTOF010000201.1:0-7552 GCA_964615515.1 uncultured Gemmatimonadaceae bacterium | reverse complement strand
AGGCGGAGCGGCGCGCATGGTCAGTGCGCCAGACCATGAGGGAGCGGGAGCGCGAACAGACGCGGGAGCGGGAGCGCGGCCGGACGATCACCCGCATTGTCGTACCGCGACCGCCCCGGCCCCGAGGCCCCGAGCGTGGCGGAGGAGGATTCGAGCGGTGAATCCTTGATGTCGGCATCCCATTGCGACACCGCCACACGATGCGATGAGGCGCGGACACCGAAACACACATTCGACACAGGTTCCTCGCCATCCTGTGACCGGTCAACATCCCCGCTGTGGAAGATCTGTGTGATGCTTGATGGCGATCACGATCCGCAGCGTAAGGACGGCACGCGCTCCTGCCTGCGATCCTCATCGGGACGCGGACCTTCTGGGGTTCGCTGGAGCGGAATCCCTCGCCCGTCGGATGCTGGTCGTTAGATTGAGTATCTTGCTCCCGCTTTAGATGAGAGTGGCGCATGGCCCGACATACGGAACCGTTGGTGAACGCCGTCTTGGCCGGTGCTCTGGACCGCAGGCACCCGCGATGGCGCGTGACCGCCGAGCAAACTGATGTCTTCGGCCACCGGGGACTGCGACCCGATGTTCTCGTTCGGCTCGGCGGAGCCCCACCCATCATCTTGGAGACGGAGTTCGCGCCAGCGTCCACCGTCGAGGAGGACGCCCGCGCTCGGCTGGGCAAGCTGACCAAGGACTCCGGTTACGAAATCGAACAGGTCGTCGCGGTTCGCTTGGACGCGGCACTTCGGCGTGCCAGCGATCTCCCGGCCGCAGTCGAGGCGACGCGAGTTGAATGGTGTGTTCTCTCGGGCCATGACGACCACTCCCTCCGGTGGCCCGACCGGGGTTGGCTCGGCGGCGGGATCGACGAGCTCGCCCGTGCGGTCGAAGAGGTGTCCCTCTCGGAACGTCTGGTCGCGGAAGGTCTCACGATTCTGGAACAGGGTGTGCGGCAGGCTGCCCACATCCTACGCTCCGATGCGGCGGAGACCTCGCGGACAGGGTTGGAAGCGACTGCTCGGCTGCTCCACCAGGAAGACAGCGAGCAGACATCGCGCATGGCGATGGCGATCATCGCGAATGCGATGACCTTTCATACGACGCTGGCGGGTATGCATGGCATCCCCCATCTGGACAGCCTGCGCGGCGCGTCCGGCAGCATCCTCCGACCGCGGCTCCTCCAGTGCTGGCGCGATATCCTCCGAATCAACTACTGGCCTATCTTCAAGATCGCGATCGATCTCCTGCTAACCATTCGCGACGCCCCGGCCTTGACGATCATGGACCGGCTTGCCGATGTCGCCCACGAGCTTGCAAGGATCGGGGCAACCAGCCTCAACGACCTCTCTGGGCGGATGTTTCAGCGGCTGATCGTGGATCGCAAGTTTCTCGCCACGTTCTACACGCTTCCCAATTCGGCCGCGCTGCTGGCCGAACTTGCGGTTCCGGATCTTGACGTGGACTGGAGAGACGCATCCGCAGTCCAGAAGCTGCGGATGGGCGACCTCGCTTGCGGGACCGGCACCCTTCTGCTCGCAGCCTATCAAGGCGTGCTTTCTCGGCATCGACATGCCGGGGGCGATGACGCAAAGCTGCACGCCCGGATGATGGAGCGCGGCTTGGTGGCTGCCGACATCATGCCCGCGGCCACGCACCTGACAGCCTCTAATCTCTCCGGGACCCACCCGGGAATCACGTTTGAGCGAACGTGTGTCTACACCATGCCCTATGGCCGCCAGCCCCAAGAACAGGAACTCCCAATCGCCATCGGGTCGTTGGACCTCTTGGACGAGGGCCATGCCTCGATGGCGCTTTTTGGAACCGGGCAACGGCAGGCGCGCGGAGACAGGGAGGACGAGGGGAATGTCGATGCTCGCGTGGAGATCCCACCCGAGTGTCTTGACTTGGCCATCATGAATCCGCCGTTCACCCGTCCTACCAACCACGAATCGACCACCGTTCCCGTTCCGTCGTTTGCCGGTTTCGACACGAGCGCGGACGAACAACGAGACATGTCGAGGCGACTGAACGAGATCGGTCGCTACATGGGGTCGCGTGTCGGCAATGGCAACGCGGGGCTGGCCTCGCACTTCGTGGACCTCGCCCACGCGAAGACCCGTCCGGGTGGTGTGATCGCCTTAGTGCTGCCGGCATCGTTCGTACAAGGAGGGTCGTGGGAGGCGGCACGCGCGCTGATCGAAACGGAATACGAGGACATCGTTGTCGTCACGATTGCGGCATCGGGCAACACGGACCGAGCCTTTTCCGCTGACACCGGAATGGCTGAGGTACTCGTGGTAGCGAAGAAGAGAACGGATAGGGATTCGATGGCCGGTTCGACCCTGTTCGCGAACTTGAGGCGACGTCCGAAGAGCCTACTTGAGGCCACTGACGTGGCTCGCGCGATTCGCGAAACGCCCCGCGACGGTGGGAGAGCCGGCTGGTTACTGGTAGGAGACAGTTCCGTGGCTGGCAGCTATGTGCGTGACAGACTGTCCTCCACTGGGGCGGCAGGAGTCAGAAACCCTGATCTCGCCAGCACGATGCTAGCTCTGGGCGAGGGAATCCTTCAACTGCCCCGGCGAAGGGACACACTGGATGTTCCCATCGCAAGGCTGGCTGAGCTTGGAAACCGGGGACCGATCGACCGTGACTTGGTGGGGCGCGGCTCGCACGGCTCACCCCGGGGACCTTGGGACATGGTAGGCTACACCGAAGCGGAGACGCCACCGACCTACCCTGCCCTATGGGCACATCATGCCCCACGGGAGCGTTACCTAGTGGTCCAACCGGATCGTGCAGGTCGGGTTCGAAAAGGTTGCCAAGGCGCCGCGGTCGAACGGTGGAAGCTGGCGGCCAGCCGCCTTCACTTCAATCGGGATTTCCAGATCAACTCTCAGAGCTTGACAGCTTGCCTGACAGCGGAACCGGCGATAGGAGGCAGGGCTTGGCCCAGTTTTCTTGTAGATCGCACGGAGTGGGAAATACCCATCATTCTCTGGTCCAACACGACACTCGGCCTGATGTCCTTCTGGTGGCGCGGGTCCAGGCAACATCAGGGGCGAGCATCGATAACGTTGAGCCGCCTGCCGGAGTTGCCGGTCGTAGATCCCCGTCAACTCGGCGAAGGCCAGATCCAGAAGGCAAAGAAGATCTTCGCTGAGTTCCGGCGCCAGCCACTTCTGCCGGCCAACGAGGCCTATCGCGATCCGGTTCGGGCGGATCTCGATCGAGCCGTGCTCGTGCGGCTCTTGGGCCTACCCGATGGGATCGAGGATTCTCTTCGGCTTCTTCGCGATCAATGGTGTGCGGAACCGAGCGTACATGGTGGGCAGAGTACGCGAATCCGGGTGTAGTGGTTGTCAGCCCCGTAACGTTGGCTATCGTCGCAGCCCCCAAGCCGAAGAGTGGTCACAAGGCGTTTCACCCTACCCGCCCAACAAGCGGGAGAGGGCCACACAGACCGTGCTCGAACAGGCCGAGGTGGCTTTCGACGGACTGGGCGGCATGACGCGTTCGGGGCGAGCGAAGGAAGGCCGCATGACCGAGTCCGAAGAGCTTTTTTTCCGGTTCGGCAAGTCTCAAGGCTGGCTGGTTGGACGGATCGACGAGGCCCGTGGCAGAAAGGTGCCCGATTTCTTCGTCCGGTTGGGGAATGATGCCGGTATCGTAGTGGAGGTGAAGCAATTCGATCCGAATACAGAGGAACGAGAGGTAGCGGAGGGAAAGGGGTCACCCGTGCTCGGTGGCAAACCGGGAAATCGCGTGCGTCAGGTGCTCACGAAGGCCAACAGTCAGTTGAAGTCGCTTGAGGGGTCTCACCCGGGAATGGTGGTCTTGCAAAACCGTACCCCATGCAGCCTGCACGACGACCCCTATGCGGTCCTCACCGCCATGCGCGGCATGGATGTCGTTCGTGTCCCCCTCGATCCGTCCGCAGGTGCGGGCTCGCTCGTGAGGTTTGGCCGCTACCAACAAGGCCCCGAGGCGAAGCTGAATCCCGAGAGAAACACATCGGTGTCCTGCATCGCCGTGCTGCGCGAGCTATTCGATGGCGTCCCCGTTCCTTTCGGTCTGGGGGGACCGGACCCCGAGCATGATTTGGCTGTGTACCACAACCCTTTCGCCAAGCATCCGCTGGACCCAAGCCGGCTGGTTGGCTCACGCGTGACACACTACCGGATGAATGAGGACCAGTCCTTGTGGGAACCCGTCCCTTGTGTGCCGTCGAGATGATCCAGTTTGCGCCGCCATCGGACAGAGGGCAGATGGTTGCGGTCGAAATGGGGTGTACGCAGCGATGGATCCACGTTCCGGCAGGTCCGCGGGAATCGTGCGTCAGGCGTCAACGACTTCCCGCCATTCCCAACCCGTTTTCCCGCTCTGGCGGCACGATCCAGCAAGGTCCAGTCAAACGGCAGGAGTGGCAGATCGTGCAGTCCCAATTAGACTTACGTGATCTCCTGCCGGGATGTTGGCCGTTAGCCGTCCGCCTACGCGGCTGTCCTCAACTTCGCCGGTTCCGGTCACGCGGCGGATCGCCGGCTTCTCGTCTTCGAAGAGGCTGAGGCGGGCAGCGTTCCCTTGGCTGGGCGACGAGGACAGGAAGTCGAGGCTTCCAAGGCGGGCAACGCCGTCGGTCACGTCGTGCCGCACGCGCCAGAGGTTCATGTCCTTGACGACCTGACGCGCCTCGGCCATGCAGAGCGTGGAGGCGGCAAGGTGGATTGCGGCGGGGACCACGTCGAAGCCGTAGAGCGCCTCTTCGAGGATCGTCCGCACGACGGTCGGGGCCTGTTCGGCGGGCGCTCCGGCACGGCGCGCCCGCTTGAGTACCTCCTGCGCGGCGGCCATGAGCAGGGTGCCGCTGCCGCAGGCAGGATCCACGATCCGCAGCCCGGCGACGGACTCGACCGAAGCGAAGTCGATTTCGGACCAGCGCGGGCCGCGCTCGTCGAAGGCGAGGCCAGCAAGCATGATCGCCGCCGGGATCGTCGTGTAGTTGGTCGCGAGGAACTTGCGCGAGTCCAGCAGCCGGTGGAACACGCGTCCGGCCACGTCGTGGCGGCGGATCATTCCCGATTCGACGATCTCGCGCGCGGTGCGGATCAAAACGCCGATGGCCAAACGGGTGCCGGGCGAGCCCGGCGTTGCCCGAAGCGTCTCGCGGGCGACGTGGAAGATCGGCCACCAGTTGATCGCAAGGATCTCTTCCCACTGCCGCTCAAGGTCTGCGGTGGTCCCGGCCGGGTCGGGGCGGCTGATCGTCTTCCGGCGGTGCTCGGCAGGCAGGAGCGACATGTCCAGGTGGCTAGCCAGCAGCTCCTGAAAGACCAGCGCGTTGAGCCAAATGAGCGCCTTGGTGCCGGGAGACTCCGGCTTGCGGCCCCGGTTCCGGTCCAGTCGAGCCAACACCTCGGCGACCTGATCGATTGCCGTCGAGGCCTTCTGGACGATCTCCTCGATGCGGGCACCGTTGTCGCTCTGCACCCAGTAGTTGCGTAGTTGCTCCGCCAAGAGCGCCACCCCGCCGACCGCCTTCGGCCCCCACTTGTCGCCGTAGTAGCGGTAGGAGATCGTCAGATCCTTGGCGGCCGCCAAGTTGGCGTCGGTGTCGCTCTCGGGCAGGTCGGCCAGCCGCTCGGGGTATCCCACGGCCACCGCGAGCCGAAGCGGCAGTCCGCCCACCATCGCGGGCCGGTCGGGGGGAAAGCGCTTGTCGGCGTCGGCCTTGGCGGGCGCGCCGAACTCCGCCTCGATCACGACGGCGTAATCGTCGAAGTCGAGCAACACATCCGCCTGTCCGCGTGCTTCGCCGAACCTCTGGCGCTGCTCTCCCTGCGCGTTCAGCCCCTCGTGACGGAGGAGACGGGCGAGGGCGAGGTTGTAGGCGACCTCGGTGGAGTTGCTCACCGGACGGCTCCGGGCAGCGCCTCCACGTCCACGCCACGGGTTGTCGAAGGATCGAGACGCATGGATTGCTTGGAGCCTGCGCGCGAAGGATGGGAACGACGGTCGAAGCCGGATTGGACACGAAGACTAAGAAGCCGAATGGGCTGCGGGCAACGGTTCGACATCACCCTCGTCCCCCGTGCCGACGGCGGGCAGGCGAGCGGACGCCGGGGCCTGATTGGACGTGACAGGAGCCGTTGACGGGTTTCCAAGGCTGTTTTCGTGGGTTCCGGGGGCGTTTCGGGTATTCTACGGGCCACAGGATCGTCCAGAATCGACGATCCCGGGTCTCCGAGGGGTAAGGGGTAGGGTGAGAATTGAACGCGCAGCGGGGAGCGCCGTCATCCCCGTCCGTGAGTCTGGCGACGGGGAGGCCGAACAGCTTGCCCGTGACGGCCCGGCCACCGCCGTCCCGGGCGTCGCTGTGGAGCGTTTTTTTCGGGCGTCCCAAGGCTGGCTCGACGCACGTTAAGGGCGACGAGCCAGCCTACCCCGCAGATGCCATGAAATCTGCATCTGCCTGTAGGGGTTGGAGTTACAGGGTTGGCGTACCTGATTCCCGCCGATTGGTTCCCGCCGGTTCGGATCAGGCGCTACCGTTGCGGCGGCGGTTGTCCAGAGCCGTCCGGAGTTGTACCGGATCGGGTTGCTGGTAGCAGCGCAACACCGTCTGAGCCTTCTTCCAGCCGCCAAGCTCGCAGAGGACCTTGAGGGGCAGGTCCATGAGATCGGATGCGAACTTGCGGCGGAGCGAGTGCCACCCCCGTCCCCGCCTCGGTTCCAGCCCCGCGAGAGTCTCCGCCTTCTTCCACCACTTATGAGCGGCAACGCGGTTCATGCACTGCGTGGCATCCCTGGGCGACGGCAGCACCGGGCCAGCCTTGGTTCCTTCGCTCCTGCCTCGTGCCTCCTCCAAGGCGGCCACCGCCTCGGCCGTCAGGGGCGTCACGTGTTCGTAGCCGGTCTTCTCGTGCTCCGCCCGCCACCGGACCTCGCGGCCCTCGATGTCGATGTCCGCCCAGCGGAGTTCGCGGATGGCACCGATCCGGTGCCCGGTCTCATGCGCGAGCACGAGCGCCACTCGGAACCGCCAGCCGACCTGCCGGGACACCCCAAGCAGCGCCTGGTATTCGGCCTCACCGAGAACAACCCGGTTGGGGTTCTTCTCCTTCGGCTTTCTGAGGCCCTTGAGCGGGTTCGAGTGAAGGAGCAGCCGTCCGTGCTCGTCCCTTGACCTTGCGGCCCAGTTGAGCACCGTCATCAGGAACGTCAGGTCCCATTCGATGGTCCGGTTGCCGACCGGCTGGCCCGAGCGTCCGGCCCTGCCCGCGCGGCGTTCCCGGATGAACCGGTCCCAATCGCGCTGCGAGAGCGTCTCGGGTCTTCTATCTCGTCCGAAGAAGCAGAGGAACATCCGGGTCGCAACCCGGTCGCGCTGGCGGGTCCGCTTCCCCTTCGTGGGCGTCACCTCTTCGCCGTAGATGTCAAACAGCTTCCCCAGCGTGAGCGGCTCGGGCTCGGCTTCCGCCTTGCGCTTCAGGTCGGGCTCGGCGAATCCTGCGGCGAACCTGTCCGCCTGCCGCTTCGCGCGCCGCCA
>CAZTOF010000200.1:0-4073 GCA_964615515.1 uncultured Gemmatimonadaceae bacterium | reverse complement strand
GGTATGGGACCCGTTCCGTGGCAGGATGGTGGCCGATGGCCTCCCGACCGCGAGGATGTGGCGGGGATTCATGGGTTCTTCCCGTGGCGGTCGAAGAACTCGTCCGTGCGCGCGGGCAGCAGCAGATTGTCGGCGATGGCCGCGATTTCCTCAGCCTCCTTCCATGCCTGCTCCAGGACCCAGAGTTCGCCCTCCAAAGCACGGCGTTCCTGCTCCTCGTGGAGGGACATTTCCATCGCGAGACGGATGGGTTTGGGCATGCGGTTGACGTACCCGGTCCTGCCCCTGAGGTTGCCGTGTTCCCGGTTGGCAAGATCGGCGAGAAAACGTCTGGGGTGGCCGCTGGTCTCGATCTCCCGAACTGCGCGCTGCACGGAGAGTCGGGAACCGCCCCAGCCATTGTGGAAGGGGACGATCGTGCAGGCCCCAGACCACCCCCCAGCCTCCCACGACGGCGGCCGTGCCAAGAGCCGCACGCCGCTTCCGCGTCCCGAACCGGTCCCCGTAACGCCATGCGGCGAACTCGCCCCGCGCCGGCTTCCCGATCCGCACCAGGTCCACGCCGCCGGGATGACGGGCCATGCCGACGTTCTCTGTCGACGCCCGCATGCGCGTGTTTCGGAACAGGCGTTCGCAGTCTTCGACCGCCTCCCAGCGCTCCTCGCGCGGGGTCAGGTTCCAGCGCCGGCACTTCCGGCACACCACCCAGAGCCGTCCCTTCGCCGAATCGAAGGCGAGCCTGCGGCCGACGGGGAAGGTCTCGACGACCTCGTTCGATTCGAGGGGTTTCTTGCAATGGATGCAGGTTGTGTACATGGGTTCTCCACTGGCGGTCGGACCCGGCATTCAAGGTGCCGGGCTCGGAAGATGGGTCGGCGGGGGCGGTCCGGTCCAGTCCCCAGCATGATGACCCGCCGCCGCCGCTTCCCGAACTGGTCCCCGTACCGCCATGCCGCAAACCCGGGTCGCGGCGGCCTGCCGCTCCACACCCAGCTGATCCTCGGTCCGACCCGGGATGTAGTCAACGCCGATCTCGTAGACTTCAGCCCCGAAAGGGCATCTCCACGAATCCCAGCAGGCGCCCCTCCGGATCGAACACCGGGTGCCGATGGACAGGGAGGGTACGCGGCCGACCCGCCACCCCAGCCTCGACCCGGGCGCGGGACGTTCGTCGTCGACGATGGTTCGGCCGGATCAAGGGCCAACCCGTCAACGTCGTCGATGTGCGGGGATTTTCCCGTCATGCCCAGGCGCGTTTCCCCCTGCAAACTTCCGTGTTTTCCCTCTCAGAAGGGCTGGCGTCCATTGCCGATATTGGAATCCAGCTCGGACAATCGGCTCCGGTCGGGATTCCATCGGTAACTGCGGAGGAGCATCATGCAACGCTGGATTCACCTGCTTTCGGGCGTGGCCTGCGCGGCCACGGCGGCCCATATCGCCACTACGCGGGTCATCCGTCACAACCAACGACCCGCGCCCGAGGCATGGAAGTCACGCGACGATCCGAGACGGTTCGTGCGACGGTCGCCACGCAGGGCGGCACGACCATCCGAGCGCACGGATGCTCGCGGGGCCCCGCATCGGGACCTGCTGCTGGTGTCAGGTGTTGTAGCGACGAGAGACAACCCGCTCGCCCGGCTTCGGCGGAGTGGGCTGATCTGAGGCATGTAGGAGGTCCGAGGTGCTTGTGACCATCAGGGTCGAGCCGTCGCAACAAGGCGGCGCGGACGAGTATGTGCGCCTGGCCGGGATGGCGACCATGACCGAGGTGTTGGCGGAACTCACCGCCACGGCGCGGCACTACGCGAAGGTCCGGAATCGACACCAGCGGGCGACCGCCTGGTTGTCGTACGGCAAGGTGCTGGCAACTGTCGGCGCGAGTCCGAACGGGCGTCCGTTCGAGAGGAGCCTTGGGGAAGGGGTGGTTGGGAGCGCGAGCATAGAGTAGCGTAGCATCTCGCGAACGCGTACCACCTGCACCGCGCCGACCCTCTACAAGGGGAACACCCTGTCACCACGAAGCATACATTCGAGCCGACCAGGTCAGGTTCTGCTCGCATCCGCCATCGCCGCTCTGCCGTCGACCGCACAGGAGGTTATCGAACTCCCCGCCGAGGATCGCCTCCTCGGCGCCGGCTTCGAGGAGTTGTACCGGGTGGGGTCGCTTCACGGCGGCGATTGGGACACCTTCGGCCGGGTCGCTCACGTGGCCTTTGGCGGATCGGGCAACCTGTACGTGCTCGACACCGGCCGAGACGACACACCTGTACGTGATGCGGTGCGACGTGAGCGGTGAGCAAGCGTCCGTCGATACGGCGGCGGCGGGGTGGAAGCCGCCGGAGGACTACTTGCTGACAACCACCCCTGATTTCAGCGTTGGCGTTCTCCCCGACGAAGGCGGACGGGGGACAGGCACGCCACACAACCGGAAAGGCAAACTCATGATCCATGGATCCGATGAACGCACGAATCCTCGGGCACCGGTGCATTCCCCGGGTGTGCTGGTCCTGACTGCATACCTCGCTCTGCCGGCCACCGCGTTCGGCACAGGTCCGGCGGAACGGGGCGGCCGGCTTGCCGCGCAGACCGTGGTCGAGAGCGAAGCACCCCGTGACCCCGACCTGGTGTTGGCCGACGAACCCCTCGTGCGGATCGGCATGGTCGACGGCCCGGAGGAGTACCTGTTCGGCAACGTCACCGGTGGGGTCCGGCTGGAGGACGGGAGCATCGTCGTCGCGGATGAGCAGAACTACGCAGTGCGCAGGTACGACGCCACCGGCCGGCACATGTGGACCAGCGGACGACAGGGAGAGGGGCCGGGCGAGTACGGGGGCCTCCGCCTGTTGCGTGGATGTCCGGGCGCGACGATCACGGTGTTCGACTGGCATCTGGACCGGGTCACCCAGCTCGATGTGGACGGAATGTCGTGGACACCCGGCCGCTCAATGCGATCGGCGTGAATCCGTACGGCGATCCGGCCTGCTCGCCCGATGGCGACCTGATCTTCGCGCCACGGCCGGAAGATTACCCGAGGGTGGCCCCGGGCGAGCACCACCGTTGGAAGATGACCCTGATTCGGGCCCGGGGTGACAACAAGGACACGCTCCGCTCCGGCATCCCGGGAACGGAGCGGACCCGTCTCGATACCGGTGAGCGTCCCAGGATCTGGGGGCGGACGATGGTGTTCGCGGTCGCTCCCACGGGCGTGTGGTACGGCTCGGCCGCCGACTACGAGATCGAGCACGTGGACTGGACCGGCCAGGTCACCCGGATCGCGCGCTGGGCCGGCCCGGATCTCACGGTCACCCGTGAACGCGTGGACCTCTACCGTGACGCCTGGCTGGCCCGCTACGAAGACGCCGAGCGCCGCCGGCGGTTCGAGAAGGAGAGCTGGCCGGAGATACGGGACGGGCTGCCCGACCGATTCCCCGCCTACGAAGCCCTCCTGCCGCTCGCGGACGGCAGCGTGTGGGTCAGGACCCATGGTTGGCGGGCCCCGGACACCGAGCAGCACCTCCTGGGCCCCGGCGGGACGTGGCTCCAGCGACTCACGATGCCCTCCGGTGCGACCCTCCTCGACGCGGGCCGGGACTGGGTGCTGCTGCGCCGGCGCGGCGAACTGGACGAGCACATCGTGGCCGTCTACCAGTTGGTGGAGAGCGGCGCATCCTGATCCCGCCCGCCGCGTAGCGAATGGAATGGTCCACCACAACCAAGGACAGGGAAGATCCCACCGCAATGAACTCCATGCACCCCGGGCCAGCCACCTGCGTCCGCCTTTTCGCTCTCGTTCCTCTCACGCTGGCCACCTGCGCCCCCGCCCCCGAATCGTCACACACGGCACGATCCGATTCCGCCGGCATCCCGATCACCACCGCACTGGCCCCGCTCTGGGGACCCGGTGAGGGCTGGACGATCCGTGACGAACCCCTGGTTGAAATCGGGGCGGTTTCGGGACCGGAAGAGTACCTTCTGGACGATGTCACGGGCGCCGTCCGCCTGAGCGATGGCGGCATCGTGCTCGGAGAACAGTCGAGCGGCGAGCTGCGCCGGTACGACCGGGAGGGCACGTT
>CAZTOF010000199.1:0-5413 GCA_964615515.1 uncultured Gemmatimonadaceae bacterium | reverse complement strand
CCCGATACCCGCCCCCGGGGTATTCGACAAGCATCCCTCCCCTGGGGCCAGTTCCTGGTCGCGGCCGCCGCGGTCGCCCTCGTTGCCTGCGACAATCCCGGCGCTCCCCTGGAGGACAACCGTGTCATTGGCAACATTGTGTTCGGCGACGACATGGAGCCGCGGATACCGCGAACGGCGACAGCCGGCGTTCCTCTGAAGATCACGATCTGGACAACCGGCAACGGCGGCTACCGGGCCGCCGGCACCGAGGTGGCCTACAGCGGCCGGTCGACGGTTGTGACCCCATACGACTACATGGATCCATCGGTCCTAACCGATGATCTCCGATACATGGAGCACAGAACGAAGGTGGTCTTCGACGATCCGGGGACCGCGGAAATCGTGCTTGTGTTCAGGACGGACCTGGGGTACCCCGGCCGGTACGGGTCAAGGGCGTACACCGTGGAGGTGACCCAATGAAAGCCCTTTCTTCCCCTGCTTTCCTCGCGCCGCGAGTCCTTCGCCGCGCGGGCACTCTGCTCGTCGCGATCGGTGCGGCGGCCGTTGCGGCCTGCGACGATCCCTACGCCCCCGAGGGGTTCCGTGTCGTTGGGGCACTTGACTTGGGCAAGCAGGTGCAGATGCCGGACACGATGACCGCGGGGGTCCCGTCGGAGATCGTCTTCTGGACCCATGGCCGTTGCATAACGGGCGGCGAGACCGAGGTGGATATCGCCGGCCGGTCGGCCCTTGTGATCCCATACGACTATCTGGGTGGTGCTGAGGCGGTCGGATGTGGTATCCTGCTGACTCACTGGTTCGAACACAAGGCGGAGGTGGTATTCGACGATCCGGGGACCGCCGAAATCACGATTTCGTACAGCAGCGACGGAGTGTATCTCCGCAGGTACGGGTACAAGGTCTACACCGTGGAGGTAGTGCGATGAAGCGCTTCGTAACTCCCCTTCTCGCCGCTGCGCTCGTCCTGCCTCCCGGGGCCGCCGCCTTCGGGCAGACCACCCTCGCCGTGACCACCGGTGTGAACCGGACATCGATCGGCGTCGACCTCGCACGATTCGTGTATCCGCACTTCGACTCCTACAGGCAGCCGGATTTTCGGTCGGCGACCGGACTTACGATCGGGCTGGCGGTGACGAGGCCTCTGTCGGGGAATCTGAGCCTTGAGGTCGGCGGCTTCTACTCGAAGAAGGGTACCCGCTGGAACAGCGAGTCGGACGGAGTCCACTTCGAATCCCGGATGGAACCCGAATACCTGGAAGTGGCGACTCTGCTGAAGGTGGGGCTTCCGCTCCCTGGGAGCCGTTTTTCGGCGTATGCGGCAGCGGGTCCGGCGGTCGCGTTCAAGACCTCGTGCGAGTGGAATGAAGTCGTGTCGATCAGGGGCGTGGTCATCAACGAGGTCAATGCGAGATGTGGGCGTGTGGGCCTGGGCCTGTCGCGCCTCGACTTCGGCGTGTCCGGGGGGGCCGGGGTCGAGACGGCGCTCTCCGACGCCGTGGGGGTGTCGGTTGGCGTGGTGTATACCCTGGGGCTGCTGAACGTTGGCGCGGACCGGGCGGGACACCTCAAGAACCGCGCCGTGAGCCTTCGGGCCGGGATCGTCACCCCGATCGGCTGATCGATCCTTCCGGGCCGGGATTGTGACCCCGATCGGCCCGCGGACCGGAGCTGGCCTTTCCGAGGTGAGCTAAGGCATTCCCGGGCCGTCAGTTGTGACCCCCGGTCCCTGCGGGCTAGGTTTGAAGGCAGCTGTTTGCCCCGCGATGTTTTTGGGTCGCCACACCCCGAAGGAGAAGGAGCTGGATCATGCGCAAGCGTATCATGGTCGTCACCTATTGCGCCTCGGCGCTTGTCGCCGTTCTTGCGACGCCGGGGTGCCGCGATACGACCGTGCCACCGGAATTCGTGCCGGGGCCGCTGGGTGCGGTCAAGGTGGAGCCGGGAGAGGCCGTACGGATACGCATGCTGCTCTCGGTCACGGTCGCGCCGACGCTGGGGGCGGTGTCCCGGCACGGGGCCGAGCTCGCCGCGGAGGACATGGGCCCCGTCCGCGGGCGCCGGGTCGAGCTGGGCGACCCGGTCGACACGAGCTGTTCGCCGCAGGGCGGCCGCGCGGGCGCGGGCGGAATCGCCGGGGACCCGAAGGTGGCGGGGATCATCGGCACGAACTGCTCGGCCGCGGCCGTGGCGGCGTCGCCCGTCGTCAGCGAAGCGGGCCTGGTCATGATTTCGCCGAGCAACACGTCGCCGCGCCTCACCTCGGATCTGGGCGGCAACGCGAGTCCCGACCATCACGCGGGCTACTTCCGCGTGTCGTCCAACGACCTTCACCAGGCTCGCGCCCTCTCGGACTTCGTCTACAACGAGCTGGAGTTGAGGAGCGTGGCCACCGTTCACGACGGCGACCCGTACACGTCCGCCCTCGTGGAGGCCTTCGCCGATGCGTTCTCGGCCCTCGGGGGCGAAATCGCGGCCCGGGCCGCGATCGCAAAGGGCGACACCATCATGACGGACGTTCTCACCGAGTTCGCGGCCGCCGGCCCGGACGCCATCTTCTTCCCGCTGTTCGTGACCGAGGGGACGGCCTTCGCCGCGCAGGCGCGGGACTTCGACGGGCTCGAGGGGACGACCCTGATCTCGGCGGCCGCGCTTCTGGTCTCCGCGTTCCTGGGGACGTCGCAGTCGGAGGGCATGTACTTCGCCGGACCGGAGGCGGACTTCGGCGCGAACATGAACGAGTTGACGGGCCGAAGCGGTCAGCAGGTGCTCGACGCGTACCGGTCCCGGCACGGCGGGTTTCCGCAGTCACCCTATTGGGCGCACGCCTACGATGGGACCGCCGTCCTCCTTGCGGCCATCGGGGATGTTGCCGTGGAGGTGGGCGACACGATGTACATCGACCGGGCGGCACTGCGTGAGGCGCTGCGAGAAACCGACATCGGCGGCCTGGTCGGGACGGTGGCCTGCGACAGGTTCGGCGACTGCGGTACGGGACGCATGAACATCTACCACCACACGGACACGACCGTCACGGACGTTTCCAGGCTGAAGGTGGTGTACGTGTACAGCCCCTGAAGTCCCGGCCCCTGAAGTCCCCCTTGAACATCCGTCCACCGGGTTGCAGGTTCACACTATAGCCCACCTTCGCCCCCAACCCGACCGCCCCCGCCGACACGGGCGCGGGCGCGCCCGACCGACACCTGGAGGACAGTCCGCACATGAGCACCCAGAAGCGTTTCGATTCCGTCAGCGCGGCCAAGACCTGGAGCCGCCGCCCCGAATCCCGGTCCGGTGACCGCGACCTCCTGCCGCGCGTCTTCGGAGAGGACACCTTCGGCCTGCGCGAGATGCGGTCCCGGCTGCCCGACAACGTCTTCAAGCAGCTCGTGAACACCATCGACCACGGCGAGGAACTCGATCCGGGCATTGCCGACTCCGTGGCCGCGGCCATGAAGGACTGGGCGCTCTCGCGGGGCGCCACACACTATACACACTGGTTTCAGCCGCTCACCGGAAGCACCGCCGAAAAGCACGATTCCTTCCTCAAGGTCGGCCGGGACGGCCGCGCCATCACCGAGTTCGGGGGCGACGAGCTGGTGCAGGGCGAACCGGACGCCTCCTCGTTCCCGTCGGGGGGTCTGCGCGCCACCTTCGAGGCGCGCGGCTACACGGCCTGGGACCCCACCTCGCCAGCCTTCATCATGGGGGGGGAGTCGGCGACCTACCTCTGCATCCCCACGGCGTTCTCCAGCTGGGCGGGTGACAGCCTGGACGCCAAGATTCCCCTGCTCAGGTCGATCGATGCGCTCGACCGGGTCACGCGCCGGGCTCTCAAGCTCTTCGGCGTGGACGCCGGGCGAGTGATTTCCAACCTGGGGCCCGAGCAGGAGTTCTTCCTCGTCGACCACGAGTTCTACTACCGCCGTCCCGACCTCATGACCTCGGGCCGCACCCTCTTCGGGGCCAAGCCTCCCCGCGGCCAGGAGCTCGACGACCACTACTTCGGGTCGATGCACGAGCGGGTTCTCGCCTACGTCCAGTCCGTCGAGATGGACCTGTACCGGCTGGGCGTGCCCATGAAGACGCGCCACAACGAGGTGGCGCCGGGGCAGTACGAGATGGCGCCGGTCTACGAGAACGCGAACGTGGCGTCGGACCACCAGCAGCTGATGATGCGGATCCTGGAGCGGAACGCGCGCCAGTACGGCTTCGTGTGCCTGCTGCACGAGAAGCCATTCGCGGGGATCAACGGCAGCGGCAAGCACGTCAACTGGTCGTTCGGGACCTCTGAGCGGAACCTGATGGACCCCGGGGACACGCCGCACGACAACCTCATGTTCCTCTTCTTCTGCACGGCGGTCATGAGCGCCGTGGAGAAGCACCAGGACCTGCTCCTGGCCTCCGTCTCGACCGCCGGCAACGACCACCGCCTGGGCGCCAACGAGGCCCCTCCCTCGATCATCTCGGTCTTCCTGGGCGAGCAGCTCGAGGACATCTTCAACCAGCTGGAGGAGTCGGGGCGCGCCAGGGAGAGGGAGCGCGAAGGGCTGATGGGCCTGGGCGTCAACGTGCTGCCCGACCTGCCGCGCCACTCCGGAGACCGCAACCGCACCTCGCCCTTCGCCTTCACGGGAAACAAGTTCGAGTTCCGCGCCGTGGGCTCGTCTTCCAGCATCTCGCTGCCCGCCACGGTGCTCAACACCATCGTCGCCGAGGCGATCGACGAGTGGACGGACGTGCTGGAGCCGATCGTCCAGGCCGGCACCTCGATCGAGGACGCGCTCTGGACGCTGCTCTCGAACGAGATCCCGTCATTCAAGCGGATCGTCTTCAACGGCGACAACTACTCCGACGAGTGGGTCGAGGAGGCGGCGCGCCGGGGCCTGATCAACACGGGGTCCACGGTCGACGCGCTGCCGGCGCTGGCCTCGCACAAGAACGAGCTGCTCTTCGACAAGTACGGGGTGTTCTCGCCGCGTGAGCTGGAGGCGCGGCTCGAGGTGCTGACCGAGCAGTACTTCATCAAGATCAACATCGAGGGCGAGACGGCGGCGCACATCGCGCGCTGCATGATCCTCCCGGCGGCGGTCACCTACCTGAACCAGCTCGGTTCGGCGCGGAAGGGGGCGAAGAAGGCGGGCTCGACGGTGGGCCTGGACAGCAACATCGCGCGGATCTCGGGTCTGATCGACGAGCTGAGCGCCACGCTGGACGAACTCGACGCGCAGAACGAGGAACTGGGCGGCGACGAGGTGTCGTCGAAGGTGATCCACATGAAGGAGAACGTGATCCCGGCGATGAACGCGGTGCGGGAGGTGGCCGACCGGATGGAGAAGGTGATTCCGGACGACCTGTGGCCGCTGCCGACGTACCGCGACATGCTGTTCGTCAAGTAGCCGGGTCGCCATGG
>CAZTOF010000198.1:0-2000 GCA_964615515.1 uncultured Gemmatimonadaceae bacterium | reverse complement strand
CCGGCCCCGAAGCGGCCCGATTCGCCCGAAATCCGCCGTTTCGACCGCCCGTTTGCGCCCGAAACGGTCCTCACCCCCGTATATATACCGAAATACTCGAGGGCCGAGGGCTCCGCGAGGGTAGAAAACGGACGGGAACTAGCTAGCTAGCTAGCTAAGCTAGCTATAGCTACCGCCCGCGCTCACCGGCGAACAAGCGGGAGCACGAAGTAGGGCTTTGCTCTTTCCTGTGTCTGACAACGGCCCGGCACCAAACGGGCGCGGGGCCAATCACCTTCCGCGAACGGAGCCCCGACGATGCGAAACCGATTGACTTTCCCCCTTGCCCTGGCCCTGGCCGTGGCCGGAGTGGCCGTGGCCTGCCTTGCGGACCCGGACCCGCGCGGCGGACTCACCCTGACCGGTCCCGGCGACCGGGAGGCTGTCCCCGTTCCGGACGGCGGCGGTCTGGCGGCGGACGGGGACGACGACCCGCACAAGTGCACCGACGACGGGGACGCCTGCCCGCAAAACCCGCTGGTGATCGAAGTCGAGGGGCCATGCAAGGGCATCGGCGAGGTGAGGGACAACGTCAATGGCGGATGCCGGTGTCTGGGCTCCCTCGAATACGACGGCAACGGAACCTGCGTCCACAACGGCGTGCGCCCGAACGGCGGTCCCGGCGTGGGGCGCGGGGGCAGACTGCCGGGACTGGGAGGAGGGGGGAAGAAGAACAACGACAACGACGACGAGACGGAGGACGACAGCACGGTTCTCCACGTGTCGCTGAAGTGCGACGCCACCACCGTGCGGGGATCCGTAGTCACCTGCAAGGCGACCACGAGGAACGCGCGCGGCCCGGTCTACGAATGGCTGTTCGCGCCGAAGCCCGAGCGGGTGAAGATACGCAAGGGCATGTCGGCCCCGGTGCTGCCGAAGGTCGAGAAGGAGAACACCCACAGCAGCACGTGGTCCGGAGAGGCGGCGGCGGGCGGCAAGGTGTCGGTCGTGGTGAAGGACTCGACCCGGTTCGCGCATTCGCACGTCACGATCGAGGTCACCGACGGGGGCCATAGCACCCCTGTCTCGCTATCGGAGGGGGCGAAACTCACGAACCACCTCTGGCCCGGCAACCTGCTCGGCAAGAACGCCAACGCCGCCGGGGACGCCAGCATCGGCCAGATGATGGGCGGCGACGGGGCCGCCGTGTACCCGGTGGCGAGCGGCCCGAACGAGGGCTACCACATCGTGGGCTACACTTCCTACTCCGTCCACCGCTACCGGCAGATGAACGAGCGGATTCTGGCGACCGGGCCGAAGGAGATACCGGACGGAGACAGCACGGTTCGCCACTGGGACTACCTGAAGAGCTTCGGCTACGACCCGTACGAGCTTTTTATCGGGACGCTCCGCCACGAGGGGTACGGAGGCTTCATCGCGGGCAAGAAGGGCCACCAGGGGCAGATCGAGAAGGCGATCACCGTAGAGGCGTGCGGCGACGCCGGGGCGATAACCGCCCGCATCGTCGCGCCAACGTTCGATGAGGCGCAGGAGTTGCGGGACCTGACGGAGGGGATCGCCGACACGACGTTTGCCATGGCCACGCTTCACAACCACGTTTACGGCCACCACAACAACTCGCCCATCGCGTACTGGAAACCGGGGAAGTCGCCATACACCAACTTTGAAAACGACCTGTACGATTCGAGGGATAACTTCAACTTCAGCAGCCCCGGATGCGACTGGAGCTCGTTCTAGAACCCACGGGAAAAGGAGACCCGAAAATGACGATCCGAAACACGATCATGGCCGCCGTTCTCGCGGTGGCCGTCGCCCCGATTGCCCGGGCGCTGGACGGGCAGGAGTACGAGTTGCCGGACTCGCTGGCCCGGTATGGGCTTCCCGCCGATCCGAACGACCTCGTCCGGCAGGTCGCGGAGGAAGGCCGGGGAGCATGGAAGATATTCGTTGCCGGTTGCCCGTCCGGGGGTGGGTGGGCCGGAAAGGCGTTCGCGGCCATG
>CAZTOF010000197.1:0-14295 GCA_964615515.1 uncultured Gemmatimonadaceae bacterium | reverse complement strand
CTCCCCGACCGGTCCCCCATCGCCGCCGACCTGAGCGACAACCGCAACCTCTGGGGCGCGCATCCGGCGGCCCTCGAAGTGCTCGCGGGCGCCGACACCGCCGCCGCCTCGCAGTACCCCGCCAGCTACTCGGACCGCCTGGTCGCCGCCGTCGCGGCCAGGTTCGACCTCGCGCCGGAGAACATCGCCACCGGGGCGGGCGGCACCGGTGTGCTCGATGCGCTCATGCGGGCCGTGGCGCCCACCACAATGCGGTACCTCGACCCGGGCTGGCCGGCCGCGGGCATGCTCGCGGTGATGAACGGACACCGCCCGGTCGCGGTGGAGTGGAGCGAGGGGCTGGACGACCCGTTGCGTTTCGCGGGTCCCGATCCCTGCATCGTGTTCGCACCCAACCCCGGCAACCCGACCGGCGAAGCAATCCCCGACGACTGGATGCGCGCCCTGCAGGAACACACCGAGGCGGTCGGCAGCATCCTCATCATCGACGAGGCGTACGGCGAGTACAACCGCGAGGCAGGCGACCGCACCCCCTTCGACCTGGCGCTGGCGTCCGAGCGCACGATCTGCGTCAAGACGCTTTCCAAGGCGTACGGGCTCGCGGGGCTCCGGGCCGGTTACGGCGTGGCCGGCGCACCGCTGATTCTGGAGGTGGACAAGGGGCGAGGGCCCTTCGTCGTGTCCGGCGTGACCAGCGCGGCGGCCGCGGCGGCCCTGTCCAGCAGGTCGTCGTGGCTGGCCGACACCATCGCCGAGACGCGCGCCAACCGCGAGCGCGTTCGCAACAGCCTGCTCCACCGCGGGTACGACGTGCCGCGCTCGGCAGCCAATTTCGTCTTCATCCGCCGCCCGGAGGGGGAACTGGACGACGCGACGCGGCGGCTGGAGCGCTTCGGCGTGAGGGTGCGCCCCTTCCGCAGCACGTCTCCCCGCGGCTTCGGGCTGCGCGCCACCGTAGCCCCCTGGGAAAAGATGCAACGGCTGCTCGACGGATTGGATCCGGTTGACTCGGGAGCGCCGTAGCCGTTCGTGGAACTCCTTGAGACGGGCGGGTTTCACCTCCCGGCTGCACGAGTTGCAATGCGGGCCGCCCCGATGATGGAACAGTGACCATGTCATGAAAAACAGCGCACGCCCATGACCGGCGCGGCAATCATCGTCTAGCCGTCGGAGCCCACCGGAGTATTGCGTCATCTTTGCCCACGCGTTAACCATGGTTGTGACCCCTGCGGTCGCCGGGGCTGCGACGCGGAATCCTCCGTTCGCTGTACACCGCGGCGACGGCATCATTCCCCGGTCCGGAGGTGAGCGATCGGTGCGCACGACGCGCAGGAGACCAGCCGCAAACGCAGACAGCAGTCCCGCCGATCCGGGCTTCGAAAGGCGTATCCGGCGGGACGCCGCGCTCGGCGACCTGGACCTCGATCTCGCCGGTGAGTTCCTGAAGCGGACTCCGGTCGGGGGGAGACCCGTAGCCGACTCCCTGCAGCACTACGGGCTGATCGGTAGCGAAGGGGACGGCTGGTGGGTCACCAACGCGGCATTGCTCCTCTTCGCCAAGGCGGACGAGCGTCGCTGGTTTCCCAACGCCGGGCTGCGAGTGGCGCGCGTCGCCGGGACACAGAGGCTGGCGGGCAACCAGAATGTGACCGGTGCCGCACACCTCTACCCGCCCCTGGCTTCCGCGGTCGGCGGGACGCTGCGTGCTGCCGGGAAGCAGGTCCGCGGTTCGGAGGCCCTGCGCGATATCTTCTTCCGGGACATGCCCGAGTACCCGGACTTCGCCTGGCGTGAAATCATCGTCAATGCCGTCGCTCACAGGGACTACGCCGTCAACCAGCGCACGGAGGTAACGTTCTTCGACGACCGGATGGAGGTTGCCAGTCCCGGCGGTCCCCTTGCGCCCGTCACGGTGGAAGCGCTGAACGAAGGGAAACCGGGGCGGGCAAGTCGCAATCCGGGATTGGTGCGCATTCTGGCGGATGCCGGATTCATGCAAGGCACGGGAGCAGGCTTTGCGCGCCTTTTCAAGGCTATGGCCGAGAGTTCCCTCAGACCGCCCAACGTTGTGCACCGAACCGGGCTTTTTCTGGTCACGCTTCACAACGAGCCTGAAGCCGCCATGGCGGGTCCGGGGTGGAAGAACGTTGTGCGCTCCCTCCCCGTTTCCCGGGATCAGAAGCGGATTCTCCTTGCACGGCCCGACGGCTTCACCCACGAAGACTACCGGAGGCTCAACGCCGTTCTCGAAGACGACGCAAAGCGGGGTGTCCACGACCTCGTCCGGAAGGGCATTACCACATGCGCCTTCACCGCCGACGACGACGTGCCCGTCTACTACCTCACCGCCGAACTCGATGCAACCCGATGGTTCCTGGAAGACCGTGTGCCCAAGCTGCGAGAGCACTTTCGGCGTGATCCGAAGTTGCGGGTCGCCGAGTACCGGACTCTCTTCCAGGCGGCTCCAGCTCACGCCACCCGCGAGTTGCGCCAGCTCGTGGAACTCGGTTTCCTTCGCGAGGAGGGTCGGGGCAGGGGCAAGGGCTACCTGCCGCTCGCCGGTCTTCGCAAGTGACCGGGCGGGCAATCCGCAACAAACTACACGAAAGGAACGCGTAAATGACATTCGTACCCATCGCCATCGTCCTTATCGCACTGGGAGCTGTTGTCCGCAGCCTCCCGAAGGGGACGGCCAAGATCCCGACCAGGCTTGCCGGCTACGTCATCATGTTCATGGGGGTCGCCCTCGTACTCCTGAACGCCGTCGTCCTGATCGGCGTCGGGGAAGTCGGGGTCCAGCACTGGCTGGGCACGGTCAACCCCAGGCAGCTCGAGCAGGGCATACACGTAATCAACCCATTGGCGTCGGTGGAACGCATGTCGGTAAGGGAGCAGTCCTTCCCGGCCCAGGGCGGGATCGAACAGATCGAGGCCCAGACCTCCGAGCAGTTGAACGTGACCCTCGAGGTCTCCCTCCTCTTCCAGATCAACGGCACCAACGCGCCGGACCTCTATGACCGCATCGGCTCGGAAGACCAGATCAAGCGCAGCATCGTCCTGAACGCCGTCCGCAACGGCGTGCGCGACGCCGTCGCGACCAAGTCGATCAACGAGATCTTCTCGCCGGACCGGCGCGAGCTGGCAACCAGCATGAAGGACGAGATCCAGGCCAAGGCCGGCGACCGGATCGAGGTGGTCGACGTCTTCGTTCGCGACATCCAGGCCCCGGCTCGCGTGCGCGAGGCGATCGAGCAGAAGCTGGAGCGCGAACAGCAGGTGGCCGCGGAGGAGTTCCAGACCCAGATCATCCAGGAACAGGCGCGGCAACAGGCGGAGGAGGCGAAGGGAATCGCCGAGGCCCAGCGCATCATCAGCGAGGGGCTGACCCAGGAGTACCTGACCTTCTTCTACATCCAGCAGCTGGCGCAGATGCCCGAGGGGTCGCTCGTCTACGTGCCGACGGAGGGGGGGATCCCCCTGATCCGGAATCTGGGCGGGGGGCGATAGCGCCCGTGCGAAGACCCGGCGACGCATCCGGGAGCCGGCGGCGGCGTTGGGTGAGGAGACTGGCGGTCGTTGCAGCCGCCGCCTTCGTGGCCGTGGCGGCCGTCTGGCTGGGTACCGGCTGTTCACCGGTGTACGTGGTCAGGGCGGGGTGGGCGGAGGCGAAGATCCTCCACGGCCGGCGCCCGATCCCCGAGGTCATCCTGGCCCCCGAGACCGACGGGCGGACGCGCGGCAAGCTGACCCTGGCGCGCGAGGCGCGGGAGTTCGCCATGAACGGGCTCCGGCTCGATGTCGGCGACAGCTACACGACCTACACCGAACTGGACCGGGACACGCTCGCGATGGTTCTCTCGGCCGCCTATCCGGACAGGCTCGCCCCGCGCACCTGGTGGTTCCCGGTGGTGGGGCACGTCCCCTACAAGGGCTTTTTCAGTCTCGACAAGGCGCTCGCCGAGCAGCGCAAGCTGGAAGAGGACGGCTACGACACCCTGCTCAGGCCCACCTCCGCCTTCAGCACGCTCGGATGGTTCTCGGATCCGCTGCTATCGACCATCGTGCGCTTGGACGAAGTGGAGCTCGTGGCCACGATCATCCACGAACTGTCCCACAACCACCTCTTCGTGCCGGGGCAGGTGCGCTTCAACGAGAGCTTCGCCACCTGGGTGGGCAGGACCGGCGCGATGGAGTTCTTCTGCACCCGGTCCGGCGGGGGTACGGACACCGTCTGGTGCAACCGGGCCCGCGACCGCTGGCACGACGTGAAGGTGTTCTCCCGGTTCATGGACGGCCTGGTGGAGGACCTGGAGGAGTTGTACGGCGACCCGGCAGCGAGCCGGGAGGACAAGATCGCCCGCCGCCGGGGGGTCTTCGACCGGCACCTGCGGCGTTTCCGCGAGGAGATCCGGCCACGCTTCCTCGCCTTCAGCTTCTCCAGCTTCGAAACCCTGCCCCTCAACAACGCCACCCTCCTGAGCCGGATGCGCTACTACCACCGGCTCCCGGACTTCGACGCGCATCTCGCCGGGCACGGGGGCTCGCTGGCGGCGGCCATCGAGGTCATCAAGGCGGGGGTCGGGTCGGATCGGGATCCCTTCGACCTGCTGCCGTCCACCACCAAGAGTGGTGAGGCGCCGGGTCGGCAAGCCGCGGTTTTGTCCACGGACTGCCCGGGCTGTTAGCTTTCTCGCTTGGCGAACGCCCATGTCGCAACAGCACCGCGAATTCACCGACCCCGCCGCCCCATGTCCACCCGCTCCGACAGGACCTACAACCCCACCGCCATCGAGCGCGAGTGGCAGGCCAGATGGGACCGCGAGGGGACCAACTCCTTCACCCTGGACGAACTGCGGACCGCGGAGCGCCCCTTCTACAACCTGATGATGTTCCCGTACCCCTCCGCCGAGGGGCTGCACGTGGGCAACATCTACGCCTTCACCGGCGCCGACGTCCACGGGCGCTTCCAGCGGATGCGGGGTCGCGACGTCTTCGAGCCCATCGGCTTCGACGCCTTCGGCATCCACTCCGAGAACTTCGCGCTGAAGGCGGGGGTCCACCCGATGGACCTGATCCCCGCCAACGTGGCCAACTTCACCCGGCAGCTGCGGCGCATGGGGGGGATGTTCGACTGGGACCACGCCGTCGACACCACCGCACCCGAGTACTACAGGTGGACGCAGTGGCTCTTCCTGCAGTTCTTCAGGCACGGGCTGGCCGAACAGAAGGAGGCGCCGGTCAACTGGTGTCCGTCGGACATGACCGTGCTCGCCAACGAGCAGGTGGTCGTGGGGGCCTGCGAGCGCTGCGGCACCCCGGTCGAGCAGCGCTTCATCCGCCAGTGGTTCCTGAAGATCACCGAATACGCGGGACGCCTGTTGGACAACCTCTCCGGGATCGACTGGTCGGACACCACCAGGAAGGCTCAGCGGGCCTGGATCAGGCGTTCGCGCGGGGCCCTGATCCGGTTCCCCGTGATGGAGGAAGCGGCCACGGGCGCGAGTGAGGGAGAGCCCGTTGCGGTACCCGTCTTCACCACGCGTCCCGATACCGTTTTCGGGGCCACCTACATGGTTCTCGCCCCCGAACACCCGCTCGTCGACGCGGTCACCAGCGACACGGCCCGGCAGGAGGTGGAAACCTACCGGGCCCGCACCCGCGCCATGGACCTGGTTGCCCGGCAGAAGATCGAAAAGCACAAGACCGGCGTGTTCACGGGGGGGTACTGCATCAACCCCGCCACGCGCAGGCCGATCCCCGTGTGGATCGCCGACTACGTGCTGATGGGGTACGGCACCGGCGCCATCATGGCGGTGCCGGGACACGACGAGCGCGACTTCGACTTCGCCAACGCCTACGGCCTCCCGATCGTCCGGGTGGTGGCCGACGAGGGTGAGGATGCCGACACGCCGTTCGCCATCGCCTACGAGTACCCGCAGGGCTCGCTGGTCAATTCCGGTCCGTACGACGGCCTGTCCCCCGAGGAGGCGCAGCGTGCCATCGTCGACGATCTGGCCGCCGAGGGTCTGGCCGAAGCCCGGGTCAACTACCGCCTGCACGACTGGTGCATCTCGCGGCAGAGGTACTGGGGACCACCCATACCGATCATCCACTGCGAGGACTGCGGGCCGGTCGCGGTTCCGGAGGAGGATCTGCCGGTGGTCCTGCCCCGGGTCGAGGACTTCCGTCCCGACGAGTCCGGCGTCAGCCCCCTGGCACGGGCGCGCGAGTGGTACGAGGTCCCCTGTCCCTCCTGCGGCCGCGACGCCACCCGCGAAACCGACGTCTCCGACACCTTCCTGGACAGCGCCTGGTACTTCCTGCGCTATCCGTCCACCGACTTCGCCGACCGCCCCTTCGACAAGGAGATCACGCGTCGCTGGCTTCCCGTCGACACCTATATCGGCGGCAACGAACACGCGGTGCTGCACCTGCTCTATGCGCGGTTCGTGGCCATGGCGCTGCATGACATGGGGTGGCTGGACTTCGAGGAGCCCTTCACGCAGTTCCGCGCCCACGGCCTCATCATCCGCGAGGGCGCCAAGATGTCCAAGAGCAAGGGGAACGTGATCGTCCCGGATCCGATCATCGAGCGGTACGGAGCCGACACCTTCCGCCTGTATCTCATGTTCCTGGGGCCGTTCATGGCGGGCGGCGACTACCAGGACCAGGGCATTTCGGGCCCGCACGGCTTCCTGCACCGCCTGTGGGAATCGGTGGTGCCCCGGGACGGCGAACTCGCGGACGGGCCGCCCGGCCCCGAAGTCGAACCGCGCCTCCACCGGACCATCAAGCGGGTGACGGAACAGATCGCGGGGCTGCGCTACAACACCGCCGTCGCGGCCATGATGGAGTACCTGAACGCGGTGCGGGCCGGGGGGAGGACGCCGGTGCGCTCGGAGGTGGAGCCGCTGGTCCGCCTGGTCGCGCCGTTCGCGCCCCACATCGCCGAGGAGCTGTGGCGGCGCCTCGGGAACAGGGGCGGCATCTTCGACGGCGCCAACTGGCCCGAATTCGACGCCGCGAAGGCCGCCGAGCGCCAAGTGAAGGTCGCCGTGCAGGTGAACGGCAAGGTGCGCGGCACGGTTTCGGCACCCAAGGGGGCGGACCGCGAGGTGGTGGTGGCAACCGCCCGGGAGGAACCGAACGTGGCCCGTCACCTGGAGGGAAGGGACATCCGCAAGATCATCCACATCCCCGACCGTCTCCTCAACTTCGTCGTGGCGAGGGAGGTGGCGGGGATCAAGTGACAATCCCTGCACCCGTGGACACGATCCCCGGTCCCGGCACCCCGGCGCTCGGGCGGCCTTGTCCACGGACTGCCAAGAGCGAGGCCGAGCCATGCCGCTGACCGCGGACACCTCCACCGCCATCGAACAGCTTGCCATCGACACCGTCAAGGTCCTGGCGATGGACGCGGTGCAGAAGGCCAACTCCGGCCACCCGGGCACGCCCATGGCCCTCGCTCCGGTCGGCTACGTGCTCTGGACCCGGCACCTGCGGCACAATCCCCGCGACCCCGGCTGGGTGGACCGCGACCGCTTCGTCCTGTCGGCCGGCCACGCCTCGATGCTCATCTACAGCCTCCTCCATCTCACCGGCTACGACCTGTCCCTGGAGGACATCAGGCGGTTCCGGCAGTGGGGCAGCAGGACCCCGGGACACCCGGAGTACGGACACACGCCCGGAGTGGAGACCACCACGGGGCCGCTGGGACAGGGCGTGGCCAACACGGTCGGGATGGCGCTCGCGGAGCGCTGGCTGGCGAATCGCTACAACCGGCCGGGCCACGAGATCGTGGACCACCGCACCTGGGCGATCTGCTCCGACGGAGACCTCATGGAGGGGATCTCCCACGAGGCGGCCGAGATCGCGGGGCACCAGCAGCTGGGCAAGCTGACCTGGATCTTCGACGACAACCGGATCACGATCGAGGGGTCCACCGGGCTGGCCACGGCCACCGACCAGTGCAAGCGCTTCCAGGGGTACGGCTGGCACACGCTCGCGGTCGAGGACGGCACCGACCTGGACGCGATCGACGAGGCGCTGGCGGCCGCGAAGGCCGAGACCCGGAGGCCGACCCTGATCGTGCTCACGACGACGATCGCCGAGGGGAGCCCGAACATGGCCGGGACGGCCGCGACGCACGGCGCACCGCTGGGCGAGGCCGAGATCGAGGCGACCAAGCGCAACATCGGGTACCCGTCGCTGGAACCCTTCCACGTGGAGCCGGCCGCGCTGGAATGCTGGCGGCGCGGTGCGGCGGGGTGGGCGGCGCGGCAGGAAGCGTGGGCAAGGCGCTTCGAGGCGTACCGGGCGGAGCACCCCGAACTCGCCGCCGACTTCGAGGCTGCCGCCCGGAACGAGGTCCCCGCCGGGTGGGAGGAGGCGCTGCCGGACCTGTCCGGGGCCCCGGCAACCGCGACCCGGAACCACTCGGGCAGGGTGCTGCAGGGGGCGGCCCGCGCGATCCCCACCATGCTGGGCGGCTCGGCCGACCTGGGAGGCTCCAACAAGACCGACATCACCGGAAGCGGAGACCTGCTGGCGGACAATCCCGGGGGGCGCATCATCCACTTCGGAGTCCGCGAGCACGCCATGGGGGCCGTCATGAACGGAATGGCGCTCCACGGGGGCGTGCACCCCTTCGGCGGGACCTTCCTCATCTTTTCCGACTACATGCGGCCCGCCATCCGGCTGGCCGCGCTCATGGGACTTCCGGTCACCTACGTCTTCACCCACGACAGCATCGGCCTGGGCGAAGACGGCCCGACGCATCAACCGATTGAGCAGCTGGCCGCCCTGCGCGCCATTCCCGGCCTCCTCGACCTGCGCCCGGCGGACGGCCCGGAGACGGCCGAAGCCTGGCGGGCGGCCCTGCGATACCGGAAGGGTCCGTCCTTCCTGGCCCTGACCCGCCAGACCGTCCCCGTAGTCGACAGGGGGCCCGGACGACCTTCCGCCGACGGACTCCACCGGGGTGCGTACGTTCTGAGAGAGCCCGGCAACGGCCGCCTCGACGCGGTCCTCATCGCCTCCGGCTCGGAGATCGGGATCGCGCTGGCCGCACGTGAAGACCTGGCGGCGGACGACATCGGGGTGCGCGTGGTGAGCATGCCCAGTTGGCGCCTGTTCGCCGCGCAAACGCGGGAATACCGCGAGGGGGTGCTCCCGGGCGAGGTGCTCAAGGTTTCGGTTGAGGCGGGAAGCACACCGGGATGGAAGCGCTGGGTCGGCGACGGCGGCGTCTCGATCGGGATCGACCGCTTCGGCGCCTCGGCGCCCTGGCAGGAAATCTACGCCCGGCACGGGCTCACCGGTGCGGCAGTCGGGGACAGGATCCGGAGGGCGCTGGCGCACGGTCGCACGGAATCCTGACTTTCGGCCGAGCCCTTCTTGCGCAACGGTTTCCGTTCGCGAAACGTCCTTGCCGGGAAGCATGATGAGCTTGCGGTGCCTCTTCCACGCGCCGCTTCCGGGGAACACACGGGAGAGTTGGGCGCTACACTTAGATTGTGACGAAACCGAACCAGAACGATTCGACCACTCCAATCCTCACCGTCGGCGGGAATGGCAGCACCGAAATGACCGACTTGGACGTGCCCGGGGCCTTGCGCCCCGTGTCGTGGGCGGTCGCGGTGCTGGTACTGGCCCAGATTCTCTCGACAGCGACAATATCCGCGCAGGATACGACGAAAGTGGTGAAGATCGGCGGACTTCGCGTCGAGGTGCCACGGCCGACCGCAACCACGGGGGGAACGAGCGCTGTCGAAGTCTCCCTCGACTCGGCCGACATGGTGGCGGCTTCGACAATGGCGGATTTCCTGCGACGCATTCCCACCGTGCAGATCCGGGACAATTCGCGCGGGGAAGCCCAGCCCGATATGCGGGGCGCCGAGGACCGCCAGATCGCGATCTTCCTGGACGGGCTCCCCCTGACGCTGGGATGGGACCACCGGACCGACATGTCGGTCATCCCGCTCACCGCCGTCCACAACATGACGCTGTACCGGGGTCTTGCTTCGATGCTGCACGGCCCCAACGTGCTCGGCGGCGCCATCGAATTCGACGTCAACCGGGGCGCCTCGCTGGACACGCCGGTGCCACCGCTGCTGGCGGCCCTGACGGTGGATCAGGAGGGAGGGATCGGCATGAGTGCGACGGTCGGTTCCAGAGTCCGGGAGCACTGGGTGTTCCGTGGTGGAGCCGGATACCGCGACAGACCCGGTGTCGCCGTGCCCGGGGGCACGGGAGACGATCGCCGGTTGCTCCCCGATTTCCTGGCCGACGCGAACGGCCTCCGCCTCAACTCGGACCTGCAGCTGATCGACGGCTTTGTGGCTGCGCGCTACGACGCGTACGGGGGTGAGTGGCTCTCCAGCCTGATCACCCTCTCCGATGCGCAACGCGGAGTCCCGCCCGAAGCCCACGTCGAAAACCCCCGGCTCTGGCGCTATCCCGGCCAGTTCCGCCTGTTCACAGCGCTCTCGGGCGGCTCGGGCACGAGGGAAACGGGTCTTGGCGAGGGTGAGGTCGAAGTCAGCTTCGGCCTCGATCGCTCCAGCACGGAGATCGACGAATTCGCCAGCGCGGCCTACGAGACCGTGGTGGACGGAGAAGTCGGCACGACAACCACGCTGACCGGGCGCGTCCTCGGGGATCTCGACTTGGACGCGGGCCCGGAGGTCCGGACCGCCCTGACCGTCTCCAGCGTGAGCCACGCCGAAGACTTCATGTCCGGCGACTCGTTCGAGTACCAGCAGCGCCTCTGGAGCCTGGGCGGCGAGTTGGAGTTCGCAAGCGAACCCATCCTCGGCTCGGGCGACGGCACCACCCGGTGGACGCTGGGCGCCTCCGTGGACGGATCGGACACCCCCCGCAGCGGCGACAAGGACCCCCTGGACGCGATCTGGGACTGGGGCGTGAGGACCGGTGTGAGCCGTACCATCGCGGGCGGCAACGTGCTGTTGCACGCCGGATTCAGCCGCCGCACCCGCTTTCCGTCGCTCCGGGAGCTGTATTCCGGCGCCCTGGGGAGGTTTCGCCCGAACCCCGGCCTGAGGCCCGAGAGTCTCAAGGCGGGCGAGGCCGGGATCACGATCAACGACGGCGAGAACCAGTTGCAACTCGTGGGGTTCCACAACCGCCTCAGCAACGGGATCGTGCGCGTGAGCGTCGTCACCCCGGAGGGCACCAGGTTTCAGCGCGTCAACCGCGACGAGGTCCGCTCCACCGGGCTCGAAGTGCTCACTGCCGGCACCCTTGATTTCCTCACGTTCGGCGGCAGCTTCACGTGGCAGAGAGTGAGGATCCGCGACCCGCTCTCCCCCGGCCACGACTCCAAGCCCGAGTACACGCCCGCCCTCTCCGGAACCCTGACCCTGAGCGTGACGGCACCGGGCCAGGTATCCGTAAACGGTTTCTTTCGCTACCGGGGCGTTCAGTATTGCCGGAACTTCGAACGCACGGCCCTTGACGAGATGAAAGCCAGCGCCACGCTCGATCTGGAGGCCCGGCGGACCTTCCTTGGCAGCCGGAGCGGGCGTGGCAGGAGGATGGACGGTACCGTGGGCGTGGCCAATCTCACCGACTCCACCGTGCTCGACCAGTGCGGGTTGCCGCAGCCGGGCCGGACCTTCCGCATCCAGGTTAACATCAGGTGACAACTGGAGTTTACATTCTGTAAATCACAGTTGACATGGAATGGAAGGTCATCACCGGACTTCGGGGCAAGCCGCTTTCCCCCGCTTCAGATCACTCCCAGCACCTCCAGCGGCAGCCACCCCACCTTCCCGTCCGCCAGGACGACTTCGGCCCAATCGCCCGCGCGCCGGTCGATCCGCACCTTCGTCCCCTCGTGCAGGGTGAAGAGAGTCAGTCCGGCGTCTTCCGAGGGGGCGTTCAGCACCCGGGCCTCGGCGGCCATCACGACCGCTTCCTCGGGTTCGGCCAGCCCTGTCTCGCGGACCAGCAGCGTTGCACCCAGTAGGACCATGGCCACCGCCGCCGCGTATGCGAATCGCCTGAGCGGCCCCCGCCACCCTTCCGGCCGCCGGAGCACGATCAGGACCACGGCCGCGCCCAGGACGAGGTAGCAGGCGGTGACCAGGACTTCCAGCACGCCCCCGGGGATCAGCCCCATCCACCAGTCGAAGGCCGTCAGGAGCCAGAAGCGCGGCAACGGCTCGATCCGGTCCTGGAGGCGGGCGTTGACGAGTGCGAGGTTGGCCCGGATGTCGTCGTTGCCCGGGTCGAGCCGGAGGGCCCGCTCGTAGTTGAGGACGGCCGGCGCAATCTCGCCGAGGCGGAAGTGGGCGTTGCCGAGATTGTAGTGGAGCGCGGCGGACTCGAAGCCGCCTTCGGCCACGGCACCGTAGCTGGCGATCGCGCCGGCAAAGTCGCCTTCCTGGTAGAGGCGGTTGCCTTCTGCGAAGAGTGCCTCCTGTGGGGCGCCGCGCGCCGGGAGGCCGCCGGGGAGGACCACAAGGCCGAGTACCACCCAACCGAATAGGGCGCCGACCCGCCTCAAGGGGACAACTCCTTCGCCAGATCCCCCATGAGCGCCGCGGCACGATCCAGAACCCTTTCGGGCGGTTCACGCTCCGCCCCGGCCGGCGCGAACCGCTGCAGGTCGCAGTCGTCGAGGCAGGCGAAGAGGCGTTCCAGCGTTTCGTGCGACACCCCCCGGCGGCGAGCCAGGCGCTCCACCTCTTCGCGCAGGAGCCCCGCCTCGGCGATGTTGAGCTTGTCGGCCAGAAACCCCTGCAGGGCGCCCGCGACCTCGGCGTGGAAGTCACGCGGGTTGCCGGTTGCCAGTCCCTTCGCCCGCGCCAGCCGCTTCCTGGCCATCCGGCGGGCCCTCCGGACTCGCGCATACGCCGCGTCTCCCTCGATCCGGTCGCGGTGGCGGCGCAACGCGGCCGCCCCCGCCACCGCCGCCACCGGCAGCAGCAGCACGATCCAGAACCCGGCGGTCGAGTGCAGGGGCACCCCGGCGGGACGCAGCTCCGGCGGACCGATGTGGATGAAGCGGATCTCCTCGCGGATGGGTTCGACCGTCGCGCGAACGGTCCCGCTCTCCCCATCGGGGGCCGTCGCGTCGCCCGTGACGGTGACCCGGACGGGACCGGACCGCGCCGTGCCGTAGGTGCGCGACCGCGCGTCGAAATACGACACCTCGACCGCCGGGATCGTCACGTCGCCGGGAACGCGCGGAATGAGCACGTACTCGAAGCCGCGGCTGCCCCTGATGCTGCCTCCCCCCGGCGCGATGCTCTCGCTGGTCTCGGGCGGGAAGACCTCGAACTCGTCCGGGAACTCGATTTCGGGGGCGGCCAGGGCGCGCAGGTTGCCGGTGCCGGTGAGCTCCACGCGGAAGGAGATCGCCTCGTTCGCGGCCACCTCGGTGCGATCGGCCGAGGTGGCGACGTCCAGCTCGCCGACGTGCCCCGCGAACGACGCGGGCCGACCCTCGGCGGGCAGGGGCAGCACCTCGATGGCGACCGGACGCGAGGCCACCGCCACCGGGACGTTGCGGTCGAAGAGGCCCGACCCGCCGAAGAGGTCCCCGAAGGGATCGCGCCGCCGCCGGTCGCGCACCTGCACCTGGGCCTCGATGCCCAGCGGCTCAATGGTGCGCTCCCCCGGCCCGGTCGGGAAGAGGGCCACGCGCCGGATCGCCGCCGTGAGGTATTCGCTGCCGTCCCGGACGACCCGTTCCACCTGCGGCGCGTCGGGCTGATCCAGCTGCTCGGTCCAGAAGCCGGTCGTCTGCGGCAGCACGCTGATGCTGTAGGAGCGGACGGTCACCCGTGTGAAGATCCGGTATTCGACCACGACCGGCTCGTTCTCGAAGACGGTCGCGCGGCTCACGTTCGTTTCGATGAAGAGGTCCTCGGGGGCGATTCCGGGCGACGGGTCCGCGGGTTCGGCGATTCCGCCCCGGGGCGCCGGCGTGTCGGACACGACCAGGGCAACCGGCTCCGTCTCGTAGGTGCGCCCCCCGGCGGTGACCTTCACGGGGCCGATCTCGAAGACCCCCTCCTTGATGGCCTGGAAGCGGTACTGGTAGGTGAGCGCCATGCTGGTGCGGCCGTTCGCGATCTGCACCGAGGTGGAGGTGCCCGACCCCAGGTACTGACCGAACTCCTCCGTGTCGGGCAGGACGGGATCCGCGTCGGTCTGCTGGGTGCCCTTGACCTCGACGTTCAGCACGAACTGGCCGCCCCAGCCGACCCTCTCCGCGCTGAGGAAGGCGCGGACCTCGATGTCCTGGGCGAGGGTGGGGAGGGGGTG
>CAZTOF010000196.1:0-12925 GCA_964615515.1 uncultured Gemmatimonadaceae bacterium | reverse complement strand
GTACATGCTCGATCCCTCGCCGCGCCCCGAGGGATCGAGCATGTACACGTCCAGCGCGGGGGTCCTCCTGCGTGTTCCGCGATGGTGCAACGCCCGGATCTCGCGTGTCCGGCGGATCCGGGCCGCTCGCGGGAGCCGCTCGTGCTCCGCCTCCACCACAGGCCTCAGCCGGCGTTCTTGGATCCGGTGCGAACCACCAGCGCCCGCCGTCCGCGACGTCGCCGGCGACTCAGGGTCGCACGCCCTGCCCGCGTACGCATGCGAGCTCGGAAGCCGTGCTTGTTCAACCGCTTACGGTTTCGGGGCCTGTATGTGGGTTTCATCGTGAGGGTACCTGGGTTCAAGTTTGGCGGGTCGCTTCGACGCCCGAAGGTACACCGCGCAATGCAGAAAGTTGGCGCAGCCATGAAAGCTACCAGATCCGGCCTGCGACAGTCAATGTCGGCGAGGAAACAGGACACCTCGACAACGCGCCCCCACCCTCCACGGCCGACGCCGCGCGTGATTGACTTCGCCGGTCCCCGCCGGTAAGCTTCGCGCCCCCTCCACCCGACAAAGGGGCATGACGCCGACCGCTACCGACCTTTGGAATCGCATCCTCGAGCAGGCCAGGATCGGCCTCCCCGAGCAGAGCTTTCGAACCTGGATCGCCAGTGCCAAGGTCGTCTCCTGGTCCGACGGAGTCCTCAGCGTAGCGGCCACCAGCCGGTTTCACGCCGAGTGGCTGGAGGACAAGTACGGGCCACTGCTTCACGAGATCGCGGTCCGGGCGGTCAACGGGCCCGTTGAACTCCGGATCTCCTCGGAAGCGCCGGCACCCGAACGCCCGGCCCCGGAGATCACGGTCACCCAGGTCGTCCGGCCGGAACCGGCCGCACCGCCGGATGAACCGTCCCCGGCAGCGAGACCGGCGCTCAATGCCCGGTACACCTTCGGCCGTTTCATAGTGGGTGAGGACAACCGGCTCGCCCAGGCCGCCAGCATGGCGGTCGCGGAGCGGCCGGCCCGGAGCTACAACCCCCTCTTCCTCTACGGCGCCACCGGCCTGGGGAAGACCCATCTCATGCAGGCGATCGCGCACCGGATGATCCGGAAGGGCACCGGCACCCGGATCTGCTACATCCCGGCCGAGCAGTTCGTCAACGAGATGGTCACCGCGATCTACGAGCACACCACGGATGCGTTCCGCGCCCGCTACCGGTCACATGACCTCCTCCTGGTGGACGATGTCCAGTTCCTGCGCCGCAAGGAGCACACCCAGGAGGAGTTCTTCCACACCTTCAACGTGCTGTACAACGCTGACCGGCAGATCGTGCTGACCAGCGACCGTCATCCGCAGGAGCTCGAGGGTCTCGAGGAGCGGCTCGTGTCCCGGTTCGAGTGGGGCCTCGTAGTCGATGTGAAGCCGCCGGACTACGAGACGCGCGTGGCCATCCTGCGCAGGAAGGCGGAAGAGGATCGCATCTTCCTGCCGGCCGATGTCCTCGACCTGATTGCCCGCCGCTGCAGGTCGTCGGTCCGCGAACTGGAGGGCGCGATCATCAAGCTCCTCGCCTTCTCCTCGCTGACCCGCCGGGAGCTGACACTCGAACTTGCCGGCGTGGCGCTGGCCGGCCTGGGTCCCGCCGAAGAGACGCCGCCTCTCGATCCGGGCAGGATCCGCGACCATGTCGGCAGGGTCTGGGGAGTATCCGGCGACGCGCTCGCGTCACCGCGGCGCACCCGCACGGTGGCGGTGCCGCGCCAGGTCGCGATGTTCCTGATCCGGGAACTCCTGGATACCCCGCTCACACAGATCGGCCGCGCCTTCGGGGGAAGGGACCATTCCACGGTGATCCACTCCATCCGCAGAGTCGAGGCCCGGCTCCGCTCCGACGAGGCGTTCCGCGCCAAGGTCGAGGGCCTCCGGCAGGACCTCGCACGCGGCGCGTAGACCGTGGCGTCCGGGCAATTCTGTGGAAAACCGTGTGGAAAACCTGCCGAAACCCTCTTTTTTTCCACATCTCCCCTTCTGCTCCTTGGGGAAAACACACCTTTCTCCCCCAACTCCCGACATTCTGCCATGCCACTGAATCGCCAACGCTTTCGCGCTTTTCCCGCCCCTCCGGCAACGCCTTTTCCCCTTTTTCCACACCCCTTATGATGATGGTGATTCGTTACTTTGTTAACCACTTCATAGAGGTTCCCACCTGATGACCCCCCTTCTTCCCTTCCCCTACCCCGACCAGGGCCACCCATGAGACTGACCATCACACGCCAGAACCTCCAGCGCGGCTTGACGGCGGTATCGGCGAGCATCCCGACCAAGACGACCCTGCCCGTGCTGTCCAATGTCCTTCTGGAGTCGCAGGACGATTCCGTGTGGATCACGGGCACCGACCTCGACGTGTCGATACGGGTCCGAGTACCCGCCGACGTGGCGGAGGGTGGAGCGATCACCGCCCCGGGACGCAAGCTTCTCGAATTGACCCGCGAGCTCCCTGAGCAACCGGCTGAACTGCGGGCGCGCGGACATCAGCTGGAGATCGGGTGCGGACACAGCCGGTTCAAGCTGAACGGGCTGCCCAGCGAGGAATTCCCGAATCTCCCGGCGATGGACTTCGACGAGGGGTGGACCGTCGCGGAAGCGTCGCTCAGGCGATTGATTCGCGGCACCGCCTTTGCGGTCTCCAGCGAGGAAAGCCGTCCGATCCTCAACGGAGTCTACTGGGAACTGGCCGACATGCGGATGACGATGGTGGGCACCAACGGCCACCGCCTGGCCAGGATGAGGGTGGACGCCGCGGTCGCCCAGGGGAGCAGCGGGAACTTCATCGTGCCCCCCGCCGCCCTGGCCCACGTGGAGCGTCTCTTCGACGGAGACGGGGAGCTCGCCGTGGGGAGGGGCGGAAACCACCTGGGCTTCCGGTCCGCCAACCAGGAGGTCTACACGCGCCTGATCGAGGGAACGTACCCCAACTACGAACAGGTCATTCCGAAGGACAACGACAGGCTCGGCCGCGTCGACAAGGATGCTCTGGGGGCGAGCGTGCGCCGGATGGCCGTGCTCGCCAGCGACCAGACCCACCGCATCAAGCTCTCCTTCGAGTCCGAGCGCGTCCACATGGACGTCATGACTCCGGATCTGGGCGAGGCCCACGACGAACTGGAACTCGAGTACGAAGGTGAACCTCTGCGCATCGCCTTCAACGCGAACTACCTGCTCGAGGTGCTGCGCAACATGCCCGACGGGGATGTGAAGCTCGCCTTCAAGAGCGCCGAGCGCGCGGCGACCGTCGAACCGGCGGACTCCGACCTGGAGTACCTGTGTCTGGTGATGCCGCTCCGCCTGGTCGACTGACTCCGGGTCCGCCTTCCGCGGACCGTTACAGCAACTCGGCGGCGGTGAACACCGCGCGATAGTCGTACCCGGCCTCCAGCAGGCGCTTCCCGCCACCTTCCTGACGGTCCACGAGGGCCAGAACACCCGCGACGGCGGCCCCATGGCGTTCCACAACCTCCAGCGCGGCGAGGAGGCTGCCGCCGGTGGTGACCGAGTCCTCCACGACCACCACCCTTGCCCCGGCCGCCAGACCTCCCTCGATTTGCCTGCCCGTGCCATGCCCCTTCGGCCGCTTCCGCACCGTGAAGGCGTCCAGGGTCCGGCCAAGACGGGCCGCATGACCGGCGATCGCGCAGGCGATGGGGTCCGCGCCCAGCGTCATCCCGCCCACGAATTCCGGGGACCAACCGGCGCCATCGATAATCCCGTGACAGACCTCACCCACCAGAAGCTGCCCGGCCCCACTCATCGTCGTCAGACGCGCGTCGATGTAGTATGTTGAGACACGCCCGCTGGCAAGCGTGAACCGTCCGGTCCGTACACTTCTCTCACGGAGGAGACGGCGAAGGCGGCGAAGGGAGGACATGACATGGAAAGCTACAAGCGAATGGTCGGCAACGGAAGGCCGGGGCCCCTGCGTCGTATGCGCGTAACTCTAAGTCTGACCATGATTTGTGTCCTCTTTACCGGTTGTGATCCTGTTGGAGTGGGGATTCTCCGGTTCGGATCGGACGGCCTCGTACGGGTCACGATGGAGGTGCCGCTCCAGGGGGGAGTCGGCTGGCTGCAGCAGGTGCTGACTTGGAATTCAGAGGGTGCCTGGCAGCTGTTCGAGGAGATCGGGTACGACAGCCTGGTGGGAGACCGGAGCCTGATGCGCAATCCGGGGCTGCCGTACACCTACGCCGCCAACTACGTGAGCTTGCTCCATCTGGTCAACGACAACAGGGGCACGAGACTCTGGGACCTCGCCGATTGGGTACCCGATTGCGGGATCGGGAAGAGCCGGGTGCGCTTCCTGGTCCATGACAACATGCGCGACGAATCGAAGGAATGGGTGCGCTGCGCCCCCAAGGCGACCCCGCTGCGCGGGCTGAGCACGGAGGGAGTCGATCCCGCCGACAACGCCGCCCGCGTCATCCAGGTCGCCATGAGGGCCAGGGACTTTACCCTGGGAAGGGACTTCGACGGCTATGCCTACACGGGCAGCCTGCCGTTCGCGACGCTCGCGCGCGGGACCGAGACGGGAATGAAGCTGACGAAGCCCGGACTCTTCCGGCGCGCGGACGAGGAGGACACGGCTCCGGAGGACTGGCTGGATTTCTGGGATGATCACACGGGCGGCTCCGGTCAGGAACCTCCGGAGGTCGACTGGGCCAGGCAGATGGTGATCGTGGCGACGCTCGGGGAACGCCAGGAGGTGGGAGACTCCATCGAGGTGCGCCGGGTGCTCCACCTGGGGGAGGACGTCAAGTTCGAACTGGTGAGGCGAATCCCCGGGGACTACTGTGCCCCGGCCAGCCGCAGGATCTGGCCGTACCACATCGCGGTGACGCCCAGGAACGCCGATCCCGAGACCTACGGCTTCAGGGAGGAAAGGGTGCCCTGCGGGTTGTAGCAGCCCGTGGACAAAATCCCCCCGGCATTCGACCGGCGATGCATCCGGCCTGGACGCTTCGCCCCGCCTTTCGACAACGTAAAGACAACTTTACCCTATGTCATGTGCAGTATACATCTGACGCCTCCAAGGCGGCGCTCTGCGTTGCTCCTCAGCCCAATAGCGCTGCTATTGGCCCCTCGCCGCGCCTTGCCAGCCCGGCGCCTCGCCGCTCTCGGTGCTCGCGGGGCTCTATCCACGGACTGCTAGAACGGTGAGAGTGGCCGCACGAGCCGCGGGCGCCGCCCGTCCCGGAGGCACGCTATGAGACTGCGCAACCGGTTCGCCCTCTTCTTCGTCACCTTTGCCGTGGCGATCAGCGCCTTCGAGGGGTGGCTGAGCTATGACCTGTCCAGGAGGGCGCTCGAGGCCGAGCTGGACAGGCGGTTGCTGGAGGTGGCGGGGGTTGCCGGGCAACTCGCCTTCGCCGGCGACGATGCGTTCCTCCTGTGGAAGCGCGGTGACGAGCGCCGGCCCGAGTGGGTACACTACCGTCGCTTGCTGCTGCGTCTCAGGAATGAAGGCTACGTGGACCGTGCCGACATCTTCCACTGGGAGCCGGGAGACTCCGTGGCGACGGTCCTGGTGAGCGTGGATCCGCCCGATGTCCTCTCGATCGGCCAGGAGCTCAGCGAAGTCGGGGCTCACATCGGCAAGATCCGTGAGGCATGGGAGCGCGAGGACGGCCGCTCCACGACCCGGCTCTTCCGGAGTGCTGACGGAAACCCCTACAAGTACGGGTTCGTACGCCTCGGGTCGGGCCGTGCCTTCCTGGGGGTTCTGATCCCTGCCGACCACCTCGAGCCGCTTACGGGTCTGGGTTGGAGCGTGGTTGGACTGTCCGTGGGGGCGGCGGTGCTCGCGGCACTGATCGGATGGCGCCTGGCGGGAGGCATCGCCTCGCGGCTGGAGGTGCTGAGCCGGGGAGCGCTGCGCATCCAGCGGGGCTCGATGGACCGCCCCTTCGACCTGGAGGGGGAGGACGAAGTCGGCCGGCTGGCCCGGGCGATGGAGCGGATGAGGACCGGTATCCAGCGCCGCGACGAACAACTGCGCCTGATGTTGTCGCGAGTGGCCCACGAGATCCGCAATCCGCTGGGAGGCCTGGAACTCTTCGCGGCCGCGGCCCAGGAAACGGAAAACCCCGTCGATCGGCGCGCCATCCTGGACCGGGTGCGGAAGGAGGTGCGCGGCCTCAATGCGATCATCGACGAGTTCCTCGGTTTCGCGCGCCCGGGGCAAACGGAGCCGCAACTGCACGATGTGCGCGAGTCCGTGGGCGAGGCCGCCGCGCTGGTGGAGGCCGATCTCAGGAAGAGGGGCGGCACGCTCCACCTGGACATGCCGAGCGGACCGCTCCTTGCCATGGCCGATCCGCTGCAGGTGAAGCGCCTGGTCCTCAACCTGCTTCGCAACGCCTCGCAGGCCGGGGACACCGTGTGGCTGGCGGGCGGAATGGTGAACGGAGAGGTTCGCATCGCAATTCGGGACGATGGGCCGGGGATCGCCGAGGAAATCCGGGACCGGATCTTCGAGCCGTTTGTCGGGGACAAGGCGCAGGGCGCGGGGCTCGGCCTGGCGATCGTAAAGGAGATGGTCGAGGCCAACCACGGACGCGTGAAACTGGCTTCGGCGGGGGAGGGGGTTGCAAAAAGTAGGGATGGAGCGGAGTTTCACGTATATTTAACTGGTCCAGAAGATCTTCCCGACGACGGTGGGCGCCGACCGGCGGCCCCGGAGGACGCGGCAGGGTGAACACGACACGGCAGGTCCTGATCATTGACGATCACGACAGCGTGCGCGAAGGGCTCGAGCTCCTGATGCGCCGCCGGGGTCACCGGACCGTTTCCGCCACGGACGGGCAGGAGGGACTGCGGATCCTCGAAGAGGAGGGTGCGGACCTCGTGATCACCGACCTGAAGATGGCCAGGGTGGACGGAATCCAGGTGCTCGAGGGGGTCAAGAACGCCGCACCCGCGACCGATGTCCTGGTGATCACCGGCCACGGAACGGTCGAGACGGCGGTCAAGGCGATGAAGCTGGGAGCCCGCGACTTCATCTCGAAGCCCTTTTCGTCGGAGGAGTTCGGCATCAAGGTGGACCGCATCCTGCGGGAGCGCGACGAGCGTCTGCGGCTGCGGCAGGAGAACCTCGCGCTCCGCGTCGAGAACACCTATCTGCGCAGCGAGGCGGGTGACGGGGAGACCCCGTACGGGGAGATGGTGGGCGAATCGGAGGGGATCCGGCAGGTGCAGCGCTTCGTGGAGCGGGTGGCGCGTTCCGACTCGACGGTGATGGTCTATGGCGAGTCCGGCACGGGGAAGGAGCTGGTCGCCCGCGCGATCCATGCCGGCTCGACCCGGCATGCCGGTCCGTTCATACGGGTGAACTGCGGTGCCCTGCCGGAAGGTCTCCTGGACTCCGAACTCTTCGGCCACGAACGGGGTGCCTTCACCGGGGCGGCGAAGCAGCGGCGGGGGCGCTTCGAGCTCGCCGATGGCGGAACGCTGTTCCTCGACGAAATCGCCACGATCAACGCGGCCACCCAGGTGAGGCTCCTGCGGGTTCTCCAGGAACGTGAACTGGAGCGGGTCGGCGGCGAGGAGACGATCCCCGTCGATGTCCGCATCGTGGCCGCCACCAACACGCCGGCCGCGGATCTCCTCAACGCCGCGGGTTTCCGAGAGGACCTGTACTACCGCCTGCACGTTGTACCGGTGACGGTTCCGCCCCTGAGAGAACGAAAGGACGATATTCCCCTGCTGGCGGACCACTTCCTGCGGAAGCTCCGGCGTCGAACCCGCTCCGCGGTCACTGCCGTCGATGCCGGGGCCATGAAGCGGCTCATGGACTACGACTGGCCGGGAAACGTGCGCCAATTGGAGAACATCATCGAGCGCGCCCTGGTGCTGGCGGAGGGGCAGGTGCTCAAGGAGGGCGACCTGCCCCTGCTCCTGAACGTCAACGGTCCCGACCCGGGTTCCGCCCTCGGCGTGGGCGGCGCCAACGGGGAAGGCATCGACCTGGACCGCGCGGTTGACGACATGGAGGAGAACGTGATCCGCCAGGTGCTGGCCAGAACCGGCGGCAACCGGACCGCGGCCGCGAAGCATCTGGCGATCACCAAGAGCAAGCTCCTCTACAAGATCCGGAAACACGGGATCGACGAATGAGACACGTCCGCGCACTCCCGGAAGCCGGCCCGGCGCCTCGCCGCCATCGGTGCTCGCGCGGATTTGTCCGCGGAGTCGTGGGACTGTTGTTGGCCGCAGCGGCCCCGGTTGGTGCGGGAGGACAGGTCGTTGGTGTGCCCCCTCATGAGAATGTTGCCCTCAAGGACACGGCATACGAACACGCAAGGAAGACCTACGAGCTGGCGACCGGAGAGGCGGACCGGCTGCGAAACGAGTGGAACCGGCTGCTCGCGGCGCACGCGGCCGCCAGCCGGGCGGGCGACCAGGACCGGGTGAACGAACTCCTGGCCGAATTCGAACAGCGGTCCGGCCCGAAGAACCGCGCCGAGAATGCCTGGCGGACAGCGCAGGAGGAGTGGATTGCGGCGGGGAAGGCGTTGATCAGTGAGATCGACGGCTACCTCGACATCCTCTGGAAATCGATCGAGCAGTCCGTGGGTGCAACGGACGACGACATCCTCTACAACACCGAGTTTGAGGAATGGGAAGACCGATTGGAGGAAGTCGAAGAGGAGCTGCCGGCGGAGCCCCTGGAACTGGAGCCCATGCCGGAAGTCAGGATTCGCAACGCGGATACACCGAGGGAGATCGAGTTCAAGGCCAGGCTCATCGAGAATCGGGTGGCATTCTACGAGAACCTGCTGGACGAGGTCGACCGCGACATCGCTTCGCTCACCAAGCGCCTGCGCCGGGAGCAGAGCAGAAGGGACTCCCGGCGGGCCCGGGACCGGTTCGGCGAGGGAACGGCCCCGATCGGGGACCAGCGTCTCATCCGCACCGACGCTGCCGCGGCGGCGGGCCGGGATTCGATCGAGGCCCGGATCGAGGCAAAGAAAGCGCTGAGAGAGGAAGTCGAGAAGCGTATGGAGGAACTCAAGCAGAAGGCCGAGGACTTCAGAAAGCAAGCGGGAGGGACACCATGAACAACCGGGGATTGCGTGTGTTCGCGACGGCATTCGGGCTCGCGGGCGCGCTCCACCTTCCTGTGAAGCTCGCCGGACAGGGGCTCATTCAGGACTTCGTGATATCCGGAGGTGTGGTGGGCGAAGCCTGGAATGGGGACTTCGCGGCCATCACGGTGCCGCAGATCGATTCCACCAAGCGCGCGGTGGCGTGGGTCGGCGAATGGAGCGCCAACGGGAGATTCACCCTCCTGACTCGCGAGGACAGCAGGCTGGAGGCGACTCTCGACGCGGGATTCCGCCAGTTCGCCACCGGCGGATACCAGCTGCGCAACTACGCGCCGCGTGAACATCGAGGGCTCCTCAAGACGACGTACCGGCATGCCCTCGCCGGTGGCCGCCTTGGGAGCGTGTTCGGCGAAGCCACGGCGAGGATACTGGGGATCACGGATCGCCCCCCCATGCCGATCTACCTCTCTCCGGGATACGAGGCGTACCGCTTGACGGCCGGCTACGGGCGTTCCGTCCGGGATCTGGATGTGGATCTCGCGGTGAGCGGGGAAAGAGCGGACTTTGCGGCTCCCGTCCTGCTCCGCAATCTCGACTTGCTCGATCGCACCTCCCTGATCGTGGAGGCAGGTGCGGGCAGACGGGAGTACAGCGGTTCCGAGTCGGACCTCGACTATTCGGGCTTCCGCTTCTTCGGTGCCTATCGCTACCACAGCTACCCCAAGCAGGGGTATCCGGTGCTCCGGGCCGACCACGCCATCGGCCTGGGCGGAATCTACGAACTGAGCAGCGACCGGATCTATTTCAAGACGACGCTTGACGGCACCCGAAGCCGGTCGAGCTCCCGCCGGGTCGAATACAACGCCGCACGCCTGAGCGCGGAGATACAGTGGGGATTCTCGGAGACGATGGGCCTGAACATCTCCGGAAAAGTCGCGAGAAAGCGGTACATCGACCCGGGACGGCATGCCCTCGTGCCGGGTGAGGAAGCCGACAACGAAACGAATCTCTACGCCGAGATCACTCGGCAACTCGGGCCCGGCGTCGACGGCGCCTTCCGCCTTGGGTGGCAGAGGGTCGAGACCAACTTCTCGGGTGCCTACTACACCCGCTTCGGAGGAGGGTTCTTCCTGCGCGCGAGGCCATGAGTACAGGGGGCAGGCGAAGAGCCGCGGACTGCCGGCCGTTGCCGTAACGACCCCCGCGCGGACCCCCTTAGAGCGAGCCTCCGCTGAGCAGAACGGCGCCCAGCTCCGGCGGAAGACCGGAGCCTGCGATCGCGGCCACCGCCCGGTCCACGTCATAGCCGACCCTGGGGAAGGTCACGCCGATTCCGTCCGTCCCGATCTGTACCAGGGCATAGGAGGCACGCGGATCGCCGTCCTTGGGGCGCCCCACGGAGCCGGTGTTGACCAGGGTCCTGCCCTGGAAGCGGCGCGTCCACGGCTTGTGGGTGTGACCGAAGAGGATCGCGTCGCCTTTGCGGGCGCGCAGCAGGTCGATCATCCTGGCGCAGAAGCGATCGGAGCGGTCCTCGCGCCAGTAGACGGTGTTCAGGGTGGCGCCGCCGTGTACCAGGATGAGCGCGGGGCCCGCGACATGGCCGCCGAGTGGCCGCACGTCCAGGCGGAAGGGGAGGCTCGCCAGGAAGCGGCGGTTGGCGGCCGAGGTGTGGGCGGCCGTCCAGCGGTAGCTTTCGCCGGAGAGGACGCGGTGGCGCGGGTCGTCGTGCCGGCAGCCGCAGGAGGGGTGGCCGTGGGCGATGGTCGTGTCGTAGTTGCCCGCCACCCCCGCGATGCCGTCGGCGCGGATCCGTTCGACGACCTCGTTGGGCCAGGGACCGTACCCGACGAGATCGCCCAGGTGGTAGGCGGCGTCCACTTCCCGGGTGGCGATGTCGGCCAGGACGGCTTCGAGGGCGGGGAGGTTGCCGTGGATGTCGGAGATGAAGGCGAGCCGCACGGCGGGGTGGCTCAGGGGGCCGTCCGTGCGGCGGCCAGAGCCGCGAGGACGTGGTCGATCCCCGCGTCGGTGTGGTCGGCGTTGACCTGGAAGCGGATCGACTCGTCGCCCCGGGGCACGACCGGGTAGGCGAGCCCGGTGGCGAGGACGCCCGCGTCGAAGAGCGCCGCGACGAGACGGCGGGTCTCACCGGTGTCGCGCACCATGACCGGGGTGATGGGGTGGTCGCTGGGGATGGTCTCGTAGCCGCGCGCGACCAGTCCCGACTCGAAGCGCTTTGTGAGGGCGTGGAGGCGGCGCAGGCGCTCGGCCCCTTCCGGGCCCTGCAGGATCTCCAGCGACTTGCGGGCGGCCGCGGCCTCCCCGGCCGTGATCGGGTTGGAATAGATGTACATCGGCGAGGCTTCGCGGAGGAAGCGGATCACGGGAGCGGTCGACACGACGTAGCCGCCGTTCACCCCGAAGGCCTTGCCCAGCGTCCCGACGAGGACGTCGGACGGCGGGCTGTGCGTGTACTCCTCGGTTCCGCGCCCGGTGGCGCCGAAGGCCCCCACGCCGTGGGAGTCGTCCACCACCACCACCACGTTCTCGGGGTAGTCGGGGTCGTGCCGCGCCGCAATGGCCATGATCTCGTCCACCGGCGCGTGGTCGCCGCGCATGGAGAAGATCCCGTCGGTCACCAGAATCACCCGGCGCGCCCGCCCCTTCGCCTCTTCCAGCCGGCGGTCCAGCGCGGCCATGTCCAGGTGCGGATAGATCGCCTTGCCCGCCGGCCGCGACAGGCGGATCGCGTTGATGATGCAGTTGTGATTGAGCTCGTCGGAGAGGACGAACGTGGTCTTGTCGATGAGCGAGACGAGCGCGCTCAGCACGGCGGCGTAGGCGGACGAGAAGATCATCCCCTCTTCGCGCCCATGGAAGGCGGCCAACTCCCGTTCCAGCGCCGCGTGGGGCGCGTGCGTCCCGGCGATGAAGCGCACCGCTCCCGGCCCGGCCCCCATGGTCCGCGCCGTGGCCTCCTCGGCCTCGATCACCTCGGGGTGCAGACTGAGACCCAGGTACGAGTTGGCGTTCATGCGGATGAATCGCTTGTCCCCCTGCCCTTCCAGCAGGAAGCGGGGACCGTGGCCGCCACCGGCGGGGATCACCTCCCGGACCACCACCTCCGCACCCTTGGCCGTGCCCTGCTCCTCCATCCGCGCGACGAGCCCGTTCAGCACGCCGGTCAGGCGGTCCATCGGCATTTTCCCATTACCTCCGAGCGGCGCCCGCCACGGGTCGGGCCAGGCGGGTCTTCAGCCCCCGGAACATGTCCGCCACCATGTCGGGGAGCTCGTATTGGTGGTGCCAGCCCCACTGCTCGCGCGCCTCCGAGTCGTCGAGTCGTTCCGGCCACGAGTCCGCGATGGTCTGGCGCAGCGGGTCGGGGTCGTAGTCGATCTCGAAGCCGGGAACGTGGGTGCGGATCGCGTCGGCGAGCTCGGCGGGGGTGAAGTGCAGCGCGGTCACGTTGAATGCGTTGCGGTGGACCAGCGATGCGGACGGGGCCTCCATGAGCTCGACGATCGCCCGGATGGCGTCGGGCATGTACATCATGTCCATGCGCGTGTCCGGCGCCAGCGGGCAGGTGTAGCGGCCGCAGTCGAGGGCGGCGTGGAAGATCTCGACGGCGTAGTCGGTGGTGCCCCCGCCGGGGGGTGCGGTGTAGGAGACCAGGCCCGGGAAGCGCAGTCCCCGGGCGTCGACGCCGAAACGGGCGTGGTAGTAGTCGCAGAGCAGCTCGCCGGCCACCTTGGTGACGCCGTACATGGTGGTCGGCTCGAGGACCGTGCGCTGCGGGGTGTCGACGAGGGGGGTGGTCGGTCCGAACGCGGCGATG
>CAZTOF010000195.1:0-2587 GCA_964615515.1 uncultured Gemmatimonadaceae bacterium | reverse complement strand
GGTTGGGGAGGATGTGGATGTGGGTGCCGGGTTGGCTGGAGGTTCCGGTGCCGCGTCCCGCGCCGGGCCGGGTCCGGCGGCACCCGCGCAGGCCGCGACGAGGAGGAGGAGCGGCGACTGGATCGCGATGGCGGGCGGTCTCACTGTCTACTTCCTGTCAACTATAGATTACCTTTTGTCAACCGGAGTTGACATCTTGACCCGCTCCCAGGGCCACAGCGCTTCATTCTCCCTCGCGTAGTCCATGGGTGTCTTCCCCAGGACGTCGCGGGCCTCCGGATCGGCGCCCAGCCGCAGGAGCAGCGGGAAGAGGTGGGGGCTCCACATCGCTGCCCGGTGCAGCACGGTGCGGCCGTCGTCGTCGGCCAGCTCCAGGTCGGCGCCTGCTCGTGCCAGCGCCTCGATCACGGCGGGGTGTCCGAGTTTGTAGACCGCCAGGTACAGGGGTGACAGGTGGATGGCGGGCGATGACACGGACTCGATGCGTACGAGCGTCCCTCGCCCGTCAACGTCCGCGCCCGCCGCGACGAGTGTCGCCACGTTGTCCGGGGCTGTCCAATAGAGGGGAGTCAGGTTGCCGGACAGTCTCCAGTGGGACCAGTCGCTGATCTCGCGGGGTGTATTCGGATCCGCTCCGGCTTCCAGCAGGACGGCGGGCACCTCGGGGTTCGGGTTCCCCGCTGCCAGGTGGAGCGGCGTGACCCCGTTGAACATCCGTGCGTTCGCGTTCGCGCCGGCCTCCAGCAGGACCTTCGCCACCTCGGAGTTCGGGTTCCGTGCGGCCGTGTGCAGTGGAGTGCCGCCGCGTCGTTCGGGTGCGTTGACATGGGCGCCGGCTGCGATCAGCAGGGCGGCGACATCCGGATTTGGATTGGACGCCGCAAGGTGCAGGGGGGTGCGGTCCCCCCGGGAATCAAAGGAAGGGCCGAACCCCCTCACCCTTGCCCCGGGGTCGGCCCCCGCCCGAAGCAGGGCCCGCACGGCGGCGGGGGTGCCGAATTCGGCCGCGTCGTGAAGGGGTGTGTGGCCGAACCTGTCGCGCACATGCACATCCGTCCCCGCTCGCACCAGGGCGCTGATCACTGTGGAATCCCCCGCGTGGACGGCAGCCAGGTGCAGCAGCGTGGGCCATGTGTAGTATTCCATTCTCGGCCAGGGGTTCGGGTCGGCGCCCGCTTCGAGACAGGCGGTCACGATGTCGGTGCCGGCCGCGGCGAAGAAGGTCGCGGTGCCCAGGGAAACCACAGCCGTGTCGCCCCCCGAGGCCGCCAGTTGCAGGGGCGTGTCGCCCTTTGCGTCCTGAACGTCAGGATTCGCACCCGCCTCCAGCAGCGCGGCCACCCGCAGGTAGGCACCATCCCCGGCGACCGCCTTGTGCAGCGGGAACGAACCGTCCGCCGGGCTCCGGTTGTTGACCTCCGCTCCGGCCGCCACGAGGAGCCGGATGACCTCGGGTTCGGCGGATGCGGCGGCGTCGTCGATTGCCGATTCCCCGTATTCCGTCAGGGCGCTCGGATCCGCGCCGGCCTCCAGCAGGGCACCGACCAGCGTCGGGCCTCCGTATTCCGCGGCGCTGTAGAGCGGCGTGTCTCCATACTCGCCGCGCTGGTTGGCGTTCGCGCCGGCCTCCAGCAACTGAAGGGCGAGCTCCGTCGCGGACGCGGGTGCCGAACGCAGTCGCCGGAGGGCCTTCTGCAACGGCGTATCACCATCCCATTCCGCCGCGTCGATGTCCGCGCCAGCCTCCAGCAAGGCGGTCACGGTGGCCGGGTTGCGGCTCGACACCGCGTTGTGGAGGGGCGTGGTCCCACGGCTGTTGGGTGCGTTCACGTATGCGCCGAACGCCAGCAGCCGCGCCGTGACAGCCGCATCCAGCGAGGCGGCGCCGTGGAGGGCGGTGTTTCCGTGCTGGTCGCGTGCGAACACGTCCGCGCCCTCTTCCAGGCAACGGGCATAGTCTTCGGGGGTCGCGGCGCGACGGAAGCTCGACGTGTGCCAGTACCCGCAGTAGGTGGGGCTGGCGATCCGGTCGAGATCTTCGCTCCCGAGACCACGGGCCCCCAGCCGGACCAGTTCGCGCACGACCGGGACCGTGTACCGGCGTGTGAAGTCGTCCGGACCGTGGGACCGGACGACTTCAAGCGGCGTCTGGCCGAAGGGGCCGGGGAGATTGGGGTCGGCGCCCGCCTCCACCAGGGCGGCGACGACGGCCGGGTTGCCGGCGATCGCCGCCAAGTGGAGCGGGGCGACGCCGTCCCGGTCCCTGGCGTTCGGGTCCACACCGGCCTCCACCAGCGCGGCAATGACCCCGACATGCCCGGAGTACCGGTAGGCGGCCTCGTGCAGAGGGGTCAGGCCATCCCAGGTCCGGGCGCCCACGTCCGCTCCCACGGCGACGAGCGCCGAAATGATGGCCGGATGGGGCGTCTTTCCCGCCGCGACGAAAAGGGAAGGCAGGGGGTACTGGCCCGGGGGGCCGTTGGGGTCCGCGCCCGCCCCGAGGCACTCGCCTACGTCCTCAAGCGAGGCCTGGCGGAAGAAGACCTGCGTGCCCCAGTAGGCACAGGTGGTGTGGGCGGGGTTGGGG
>CAZTOF010000194.1:0-6389 GCA_964615515.1 uncultured Gemmatimonadaceae bacterium | reverse complement strand
GCACCTCTACCGTGTGAATCCGGGAGGCCGCCGCCGGATCGACTGGGCGGACGCCCGCGCCGAGGACGCCGCAAACCGCGCCCGGATCCCCGTCATGGAAGCCGACGTCATCCTCGAATCACCCGAGCGCCGCATCATCCTGGACACGAAGTTCTACAGGGACGCGCTCACCCGCGGACGGGGCTCCGGGAGGGGTAAGCTGCACTCGGGCAACCTTTACCAGCTGCTCGCGTACCTGCGGAACCGCCAGGCCACCCGGCCGGACGGGGCGCGGCACGAGGGGATTCTGTTGTATCCGCAGGTCGGTGGGGAGCCGCTGAGGGCCGAGGTCTGGCTGGAGGGGTTCCAGATTCAGGCGCGGACGGTCGATCTGGACCGGGACTGGCGGCTGATTCGGGGGGAGATGCTGGGGGTGGTTGGGATTTAGGAGTCGGGTCCGAGCAACGGCGGATCGTCGCTACGACGGATCGACCTTTGTGGTGAAGAAGGTCTTCGCCCATGGCCGATGCCTTCCCTCGATCGGTCGGGCGGAGTGAGACCGCTTGGCAAGCGGATTCGTGGGTGAAGCTACCAGATGCCGCGGGCGATCTCAAGCGACGGGCGCTGGCTGGTCCCACGCCAACGCTATGTCAACTCCGATTCACATTCTGGAAACCGGAGTTGACATTCCCCCCCAACCACATACGCCCCACCGGGCAAGCACCCGCCCGTTTCTCCCCGTCGTCGTTCACTATGTCCTCCGAAGAACTCCGACCGCACGGCGCCCTGCGGACGCCGGGAACGGACGGCCACGTCTGTCATGATCCGGTCCAAGGTCCCCCGGCCGCGCGACCGGGCGCGTCAGCGTGTCCGTACCGTACCGTCCCGGACGATCCAGGCGATGTAGGTGGACATCGGCGATGGGACAGGCCAGAACGGGGCGACCCAAACGTCAGACAGCCACCCTCATCGCCGCCCTCCCAAGCGCCTCAGCGAACGCCACCGGCACCGCGTTGCCGATCCAGCGTGCGATGCGGTTCCTGGTTCCAAAGAACTCGTAGTCGTCGGGAAACGTCTGAAGCGCCGCGGCTTCCCTGAGACTGATCGCGCGATCCTGCTCGGGATGACCGAAACGTCCGTTCGAGAGGCTGTTGCAACGGCTGGTCAGCGTAGGGGCGACCCGGTCCCACCACATGCGTCCATACACGTCGCTGAAGCCGCTGGTGCGGCTGTGGCAATCCAGCTTGAGCCGCTCCGGCCAATCGCGGCGGCTGCCGCCGTCGGGAGGAGTGGCTCGGATCCTCTGGAGATTCCGCTCCGACAGGCGCGCGGCGTAGTGGTTGGAGACGGAGGAGTCGCCGTCGCCGGCGTTGATGGCGGGGAAGCGCCCGATGGTTGCGCGCACCGTCATGGCGATCGTGTCCGGACCATGGGCGGGAGACGGCAGCTCGGCAGCCGATCCCCGCGCAGCCAGCAGCACATGTCGGCGGCGATGCTGCGGTACGCCGAACTCACATGCGTTGAGAACACCATGGTCGCAGACGTAGCCGCTGTCGCGCAGGGTCTTCAGGAACCGCCTAAAGGAACTGAATCCCGGCACCGCCGCGATGCCCGGGACGTTCTCCATGAGGACGACCTTGGGTTCCAGCGCCCTGACGAGCCGCGCGAAGTGCCCGAGAAGGGTCGCGTCCCCACGCTTCCGGAGCCCGGCTCGACGCTGCTTGGAAAAGGGCTGGCAGGGGGCGCAGCCGGCCAGGAGCAGTTCCGTGGCCGGGGCCGCACCCACCAACGTCCGAACGTCCTGCTCGGAAACGGATCGAATGTCGGCCGACACGAATCGGACCCCGGGGTTGTTGTTCTCGTAGGTCTCTCGCACCGCTTCGTCCACGTCGACACCCGCGATGACCGCCCAACCTGCCCGGCGCAGGCCCAGCGTCAGCCCCCCCGCCCCGCAGAACAGGTCGATCGCCGTCATGCGGATCCGCCTGTCTCCAGGTGACCGGAAATCTCCCCGAGCCACCGCTCGATGTCGGTGTCCGGTATCCCGGGGCGGCCGGTCACCTTCAGGTACGCCCAAACCGCCATTTCGCGGAACGGACTGTCGGTGGACGCCGCGCGCACGAGCTCTGGACCCTCGGCGCTCCTGCCGCCCCGCCGGAGATCGATCCTCTCCCACTCGACGAGTTCCAGGCGTTTGAGATTGGCGGCCATCAGGGGTACGTGGCCCCGGAATTCGGGGACAATGAGGTGCCGGTCGAGCATGCCCTCCGTCAGGATCGGGTGTAGAGCGTTCCTCTGGCTCTGACTCAGTGGCTTTCCCGGCTTCAACTGCATCTTGCCGAGTTGCCTCAATGGCTCGCACCACGCCACCAGAACCCGCGGCACCTTGGGGGTTCGGTCCCCGCTTGAGACCAAGTCGCAAGATGGGGTGAGCACCATGCAGAACGCGTCCGGATCGTTCCATTCGGCGTCCCTGCGCCTCAGCAGGTCCGCCGTGAGCAGGTCGTGTCCCAGCGGCGGGACAAGGAAGCGTTCCCAGGCGCGGAGGGCGGTTCCAGCAGAGGCGGCAAGATCAACCCGCGCCGCAACCTGCCTGCGAACAGCACGGGACAGAACTGCGTCGTGGGACTCGCTACGCATTGGGATCTGCCTTCCCAGGGCGTCCACCGAATCTCGCAGTGCCTCGCGAATGCGCGCGTCGAAGTCGTCGTGCACCGATCGGATCATGCGCGCAACCGATACGAACTTGTGGAGTTCGCCGAGCACCTCCTCCTCCGAGCTCACTCCCTTGGGCACCAGCACGACCAGGGGATGCTCCTCGAAAGCGCGCTCCTCGGCGAAGCCGGTGTAGACGACGACCGGGCAGAACCAGACGTCCCTTATCCGATCAAATGATCGGTTGCCCGAGCTGCGTTCGTCGGAAATCTCCCCTTCGACGAGGTCCAGAACCACCATGTCGGGCCGAAAACCGGTGAGCGCGTCATCGACGCCGTCGAACCCTTGGCCCCGAACGTCCCATTCAGATCCGTCTCCGGCCGGTCCTTCGTCCTCCTCGAGCGCATCTTCGAGCACCGCCCGCACACTGACGTCGTCGTCGATCAACAGAACTCGCAGCCCGCTACTCACCGGCTGCCTCCGCCTCCGCCGCTGTCCACCAAAGGCAGGTCGAACGCGAAAGTCGCTCCGCCCAGATCGCCCGGAACGACGGTTTGCATCCTGCCGGCGCGGTCCTCCACCATCTCCGACGCGACCACCAGTCCCATTCCGATGCCTCCCGGCTTTCTGGTCCAGCCCGGGCGGAACACCAGTTCGCGATCCCGGACATCGACACCCGGTCCCGTATCGTCAACTGACACCGTGACGCGACCGGCGTTCGGGCCGGGTGCCGCGCGGAACCGCAGGCGGTGCTTCCCGCGTCTTCGCGACATCCAGTACAACGAATTAGTCATCACGTTGAGGATCACGGTGTCCAATTCCGCAGGATCGATCCGTACTCGCGTCCCTGCTCCGAGGCTCTTCTCGACTGCGATCCCATGCGACCGCAACTCTGGTCCCAGCATCTCGCAGCACCGGTCAACCGCCTCCTCCAGCACCGAGAGCCGTCGACCCGGCCGGTACGCCCGCCGCGCCAAGGGAGCGAAACGCTCAGCAAGGGCGTCGAGCGTCTTCGCGGATTGCGCCGCCAGATCCACTGCCCGGCCCAGCGCCTCGTCCCCGACCTTTGCGGCGACCGCGGCGGCCTTCTTCAGGCCGCGTCCGATCACCGTGGTCTGATTCCGTATCTCATGAATGACGATCTGCGCGATGGTGCCCACAACAGCCATGCGGTTGTAGTACCCGAAACGGCGCTCGATGTCCTCCCTGGCCCGTTCCAGCCTGGGAGCGAACTCGTGGATGGCCGCAATCGCGTCTTCGACGTTCCCGCCTTCTTCGTGAATCGCCTGCACCTGTGACAGCAGGGGCTCGACCGTCAAGTCGGCGAACAGATCCTTGGCCGACAGGTGCTTCCTCTCCTTGGCCCGGTCGGTGTCGCGCTCGTTCTCGAGGATCTCCACGACGCGCAGGACCGACGCAAGGAAAGCCTCGGAGGCGGGATTGGCGACCAGACGCTCCCTGTCGCTGGTGTCGACGACACCGGGATTGTCCACCCTTCCGATCCGCACGTAGCCGACGACCTGGCTGGTGCTGAGACGCGTGCCGACGCGGCTGACGCGGCGAAGATCGAGCCCGAGCCAGTCGCGGGCACGCTCGGACTTGGGGAGCACGAGAACATCGTCGCGATACAACGAGATCCCCCGATGCTCCCTGATCACTCCCCGGATTCGGCTGCGGGTCTCTCGGTAGTGCTCCGCCATGTCTCGGGTGTCGTCGGCCGACAGGTCCCATGCCCTGATCTCGAACTCGAACGGACCACAGGCGAACCCGGCCTCCCCGTTTCCGGCGCCGTCATCCACCCTCGCCTCCTCCCTGCCACCCGCACCCCCGACCGGCCGATGACGGTAGCGCCAGTGGATGGCCCCGTCGGCATCGACCTTGCCCGCCATGCTGTACTTCGGCTCCGACATGTACCGCGGCAGGCGGATCTCACGCATATCGGCGGTGCCGTCTCGTCCCGGGGCATCCAGGCGAATCGCGAAGTCCTGCGGTCCGAACGGCGAGACCAGTCTGGCAAGATCCCTGCCAAGAGCATCTATCTTCTCCCCGTCCCACTCGCTTCCCAGGGACGTGATCCGGATCGAGGTGCCGTGCGCCCGGTCGAACGAGTCGTCAGGCATTGTGGACAACCGGATTCCCGCATCGCCGATGTCCTCGGCCCGGAAGAGGTCGCTCCAGTTCAGCGAGAACTCCAAGACGGGACCATCGGCCTGCCGGGTGCGCACACGAATGTCGTCGCCGAGCCTCGCGGCCGCGAGTCGCCCGAGTCCCTTCTCGCCCGTAACCGCGCGAACGCGATCACCGGACTTCGCGAATGGTCGATCGGTTCTTGACGGTGTCGCGATCACACACCAGGCATCGCGAACCGTGTCGTGGTCCATGCCGTGGCCGTCGTCGGACACCTCGATGTACTCGCGGTCGCTGAAGAGACCCCGGCCCGGGCGAATCTTCACGTCAACTCGGGTCGCCAGCGCGTCGTACGAGTTCTTGACCAGTTCCATGACCGCGACCACGTCGTCGGTGACCAGATCCCGCCCCAGAGCCGCAATCGCCCGGGCGTGCACGCGGAACGGAAAGCGGGATTCCGCCGCGGGCTTGGTCCTGGAGGCCTGACGAACGCTCGTGGCCTTCATGTCTGGGGCCTCACCTTTCTGCCGCAAGGTTCCGCCGCATCGGCTGAACGCACCGACCTCGGGTCCCCGTCGGTCTGGCTGTTTCCCCGCCGAGATAGTATAACCTGCAGGCCGCCGACGCATGAGCCTGTCCCCTGAAGAGTGTCCCGGATCCCACTCGACCGGTCCAAACGGATCGGGCGGCTCGAAGCGGAGGAACTAACCGCCATCGCCGCCCTGCAGGAACTCCACGATCCTCTCCGCCACCGCCTCCCGATCCCTCGTCTCACACTCCCAAATCACCATCACCCGCCAGCCAAGCTCGCCCAGCGCCTCCTCGTTCCGCCGGTCCCGGACCACGTTGCCCTCGAACTTGTCCTCCCAGAACCGCGCGCGCGTCTTCGGACTGGAGGCGTACTTGCACCCGGGATGCCGGTGCCAGAAACACCCGTGGACCATGATCACGGCCCGGTGCCTGGGAAACACGAGATCGGGGGAGCCGGGCAGATCCCTGCGGTGGAGGCGAAACCGGAACCCGAGTCCGTGCGCGATCCTGCGAATGACCATCTCCGGTTTGGTGTCCCGGCCGCGGATCCGGGACATGATCTCGCTTCGTTTCCCGGGCTCGAAGATGTCGGTCATCGGACGGAATCGGTTCGGAGGTGATCTTGGGCTTTCGCCCGGGTCCATTGGTGCGGCCTCCCTTGTCTCGGGCGGGGAGCCAGGCGGTCATTCGGCGGGAGTCTCGCGAGGGGGAAGCTGCGCGGTGCCGTCGGCGGTCGCAAGCGACGGCACCGTTCCGCGTCACATGAGTCGTCTCGGCAGGCCAATATGACAATCACAGATTACATGAAGTAAATCACACTTTACATTTTGTCCCGGCGGGGCCACCGGCGGAACCTCGGGGACTGAAAGAGCACCATATCCGGCCGGAAGCACTCCCGGATCTTCCTCTCCGGCACCGAAACCTCGGCTCGGAGGCCCGGCCCCCGCGTTCCAAGGGCCCTGCTCGAACCCGCGTTCCCTTCACTCGCGGAGGATGGCGGTGCGACCGGCGTCGAATTCGACATCGAGATCGAGTCGCACGGGGTCCGGGAGCGCCGGGTTCGAGGCGTCTCGCACATCGGCAGGAGCCTCTTCGGC